>NZ_MJWQ01000053.1:0-123597 GCF_001762325.1 Campylobacter sp. BCW_6871
AATAATCCTGCAATCTGATTTGCAATTTTATCTTCTAAAATAGGCGTAGCTTCAGGAAGTTTAAGTCCTGTTTTCACAGCTTCTGCAAAAATAATAGTATTTTTTTCTATATATTTGCCTTCATAAGTTTGTTGTGTATTATTGATTTGATTTGAATTTAAATGTCCTACTTTATCACTGCGAACATTTCCGCCAAAGCTATTTAAAAAGCCTGAGCTTTGGGAATCTCTTACGCTAGCTTGTCCGCTAACATTACCACTAGAAGTTAAAACTTTACCATCAGCTTTTTGCTTGATATTAATATCTACTTGCATTTGCCAAATTGTATCTTCGGTAAGTTTTCCTAAAAGTCCTCCTACTAAAGCACCTGCAGCACCTGCAGCAACCATACCTCCTGCACCGCCGCCATTATAGCCACTAACTGCCACACCTGTAGCACCTCCTGCAACAGCACCGCCTACAGCATTATTTTCTTGTTTTTTATCACAATATAAAATATTGGTACTTAAAATATAATTTGCTTTATCAGGATCATCTATAACTTTATATCCTTTAGCTTCCAAAGCACTTCTTAATTTAGGTTCTAAATTTACATCATGTCCGCTTGTATTTTTGATATTTAAAAATACAATTCTTTTTTCCTTAGCCACAGGATCAAGAAAAATACTTTGACTCATTGTTGCATTAGTTTGTAAAGTAGTTGTTAAACAACCTGTGAGTAAACTAGCTGCCAAAACACTACTTAATGTGATTTTAAAAATTGATTTTTTCATGATTTCTCCTTAAAGTATAGAATTTTGTTTATTTTTGCGTTCTTGTTCTTCTTTTTTGATATAGTCTTTATAAAGTTTTTCAAATTGATTAGTTTTATAAGTTAAATACATCTCAAAACTTAAATGAGGTGATTCAAGTTCTATTTTACAATCTCCATCCTGTAATTTTACATAACGATTACCTACATAAGGTACTTCTTTTTTGATAATTTTATATTTTGAAAGCGAAGATAAAATATCATTAAAACGATCTTTATGAAATTTTAATTGCACTAGTGTTAATCTATTTTCTTTATCAAAAATAAAAAGAACTTTATCTTTTAAACCCTCAAGCTCAAAATCACTTGAACTTACTTCAATAATCTTACCCCCTGTGTAAATACTAGTACCAGCATTTGAAAAGTTCGGATATTTTTTTACAACTTCATCGAAATTAGCTTTACCAAGTTCTAAGCCAAAAGGCATGGGATTTGCAAATATAACAGTAGTGTAAAAAATGCAAAATAAAAATATTTTTTTCACAATTAACTCCTTTTTAAAAATGAAAAATCAATTATAAAGACTTAAAGCTTAACAAACACTTATAAGTGTTTGTTATTTTACACTTGCTTTTTTATCATTCTAAAAATAACAATTTAGGTATTCAAATTGGAACAAGAATTAGATATTTTTTTTAATAAAATTGTAGAAAAAGTTAAAAAAGAAAGAAAAAAGCGAAAAATATCTCAGCTAATGCTTGCTAGCATTTTAGGACATAAATCACCAAATTATATTGCAAAAATAGAAACTAGAAAACATGGAGCAAATTATAATCTTGCTCATCTTTATCAAATTTCTAAAGAATTTGGTATAGACATCAAAGACTTAATGCCTTAAATTTTTCCAACAATAATAGGATTAAAAGCTTTTACTGAAAGTATGAGAGTATCGCCTATTTTTATATCTTGATAAGCTTTTAAAAATTCCTCTTCACTAAGAGTAATTTTAATAATGTCTTGATTTAAAAGCAAGGTTAAAACCACTAAAATATCACTTTTTTTAATTTCTAACAAAGTTGCACTTAAACGCAATTTTGCACTAATACTTGAATGAGTAAAAAATTCATTTTTAGGAAAATCCTTAATGATTTTTCCATTCCTAAGCTCTAAAATTCTATGACTTAACTTATAAATTTCAGCTAAATCATGACTTACCAATAAAGTACTTATCTTAAAATACTCTAAAATTTTAGCCAATTCATCTTGTAAATTGGCGCGCATTTTAAAATCCAAAGCGCTCAAAGGCTCATCTAAAAGCAAAATTTTTGGTTCCCTTGCTAAAGCTCTTGCTAAAGCTACTCTTTGTGCTTGTCCTCCGCTTAAATGTTTAGGATAAATTTTAGCCAAATTTTCAAGATCCATTAAGGCTAGAAGTTCCATAACCTTTGCCTTAGAACTAGCGGCATAGGCGATATTTTCTTTTACATTCATATTTGGAAAAAGCGCATAATCTTGAAAAACAAAACCAATTTTTCTTTTTTGCAAAGCTAAACTAAAATTTTTTGAAGAATCAAACCAAAGTTCATTATCTACTTCTATACGTCCAAATTCAGGTTTTATAAGTCCTGCTATGATTTTTAAAAGAGTGGTTTTTCCTGCTCCGCTTTCGCCAAAAAGTGCAGTAATTTTTCCTGATTCTATATCTTTTTTAAAATTTAAATCCAGCCTTCCTTTGGCGGTATTCATAGGATGATTGATATCAATTTTTATCATTGAAAACTCATTTTTTTATTGACAAAATAAAGACTAAAAAGCACCAAAAAAGAAAAAATAAACAATATAAAAGCATATTGATGTGCCAAGCTATAGTTTAAGATTTCAAGTTCATCGTAAATAGCTATACTAGCTACTAAAGTTTCACCTTGTTTATGTCCTCCTATCATCATCACGACTCCAAATTCACCCACAGTATGGGCAAAACTCATCGCACAAGCACTAAAAATTCCTGCTTTAGAATTAGGTAAAATCACTCTAAAAAGAGTATAAATTTTACTTTTACCTAAACTATAAGAAGCATCGAGCAAATTTGGATTGATCGATGAAAAGGCACTTTGCAAAGGATTTACCATAAAAGGCAAAGAAAAAATCAAAGAAGCAAAAACAAGACCTTCAAAACTAAAAACCAAAGAAAGATTAAAATATTCTTTTAAAACTTGCCCTAAAAAACTATTAGCCGAAAAAGTTACAAGCAAATAAAATCCCAAAACACTAGGAGGTAAAATCAAAGGCAAAGAAATAAAGCTTTGAAGGATTGTTTTAAAAGGAAAACGCACAAAACTTAACAAATAAGCTAAAAATACACCAATAAAAAAAAGAATAAAAGTCGTGATAAAAGCAAGTTTAAAAGTAAGATAAAGGGTTTGTAAAAAAGCTGAATCAAGCACTATGACTCCTTAATACAATATCATTTGCTTTTACAAAGCAAAGCCATTCTTGATTTTCACAAAGTTCAAGTTCTAAGGCTTTTTCTTTGGTGATGATGCTAGAAAGCTCATTACCTTTAAAATCAAAAAATACCTGATACAAAAGTTCGCCTTTTTTAATTTTTGTAATTTTGGCCAAAAAAGAATTTTCAACACTTAAAAGAGTTTTACTTGTGCTAAAGCAAAGTTCATGTTCTTTAAAAAGAAGTTCTACACCCACACCAATTTTTAAATTTTCTAAAGATTTTAATTCAAGCATTAAAACACTAAAAATCACTTCTTTAGAAAGTATTTTAACAATAACTATATCCTCTTGATTTAAAAGCTCACAAATTTGTCCTTTTATAAGGTTCATGGTGTGCTAAATCCGTATTTTTTGAAAATTTCTTTTGCTTTTGAAGAGCCAATAAATTCGCTAAATTCAAAGGCTAATTTTTTATCCTTAGCGTATTTTGTGATAACATAACTTTGCTCTAAAGGGCTAAAATACTTTGCATCAATTATAACAGCCTTGCCCTTAGGATGATTGATAGAAGAAACTAAAGAATAAGCTACTATAGCTATATCTGCATTTTTACTATCTACATGTAAAACGGGCACTGAGATATTTTCACCTAAAACGATTTTATCCTTAAAAAGCTCATTTAAATCCAAATTTTCAAGCACTTCTTTAGCTGCTACTCCATAAGGAGCTACTTTAGGATTGGCTATGCTTAGATGCGTGATTTTACCCGCCTTTTCTTTTAAATTTTCAACACCTCCTTGGAGTAAATTTTCATCCAAGCTATATAAAGCCAAAACTCCCAAAACATAAACTTTTGGCTTTATTAAAGCATTTTCATCATCATAAATAGCCTTAGCATATTTAGTATCCGCTGAAAAAAAGAGATCAAATTCTCTTCCTTGTTTTAAAAGCTCATAATATTTTCCAGAAGCACCAAAAACCAATTCTATTTTATCTTCTGGATGTGTTTTCAAAAACTCATCTTTAACTTCACTCATCGCCTTTGAAGCTGAAGAAGCCACGAAAATGTTTAAATTTTGTGCATTTAAACACGAAACAAAAAACAAAATCCCAAAAAATACTATAAACTTTTTCATTTAGTTTTCCTTGTGTAAAAATTTAATTTTTGGATTATAACACAAAAAATTCATTTTATATCATTTTTGCATAAAATAAATACAGGATGATAAGTGAGTTTGTTTTGAAATTTTTCTTCAAATTCTTTTAAAAAACTTTTATTTAAAGGATAAAATCCTAAAGAATTTACACCGCTTAATTTTAAATGCCTAAAAACATCTAAAGCATTATCAAAGCTTAATTTTATGAGTTCTTGAGTAATTTTTACCTCATTAAAATAGACTTTAAAAATTTGCTCTAATTCATTTAAGCTAAAATAATTTAAACCAAAACCCGTGCTTTGCTTGATTTCTTTTAAATTTTGTTCTGCAAAAGTAGAAAGAAGTAAAATCCCATTTTGATTTAGCATATCCCTAAGACTTGGTAAAATGCGTTTTAAATCAAGCCATTGCAAAGTTGCATTTGAAACAATAAGATCAAATTTCTCTTTACTTAAATCTTGTTTTGCAATTTCGTTCATATCAAAAATTAAAATATTAGAATTTTCTTTAAAATCTAAAATATCGTTTTTTAAATATTCATCAAAAGTAATGAAATTTTGAAGTTTTTTGCTCAATTCACCTCTACCGCAACCAAATTCAAACACTTTTTCAAAATGTGAAATTTTTAAATCTTTTAAAATTTCACAAAGTTTTAAACCCATAAAATCTTGCACTTTTGCATGTTTTTCATAATCTTTTGCTTTTAAAAAATTCAAATTTCATCCCAAGTTTTAAAATCAAAAAAAGCAAAATGCGGTTCATCTAAAAAAATAAGTTTTGAAAAAGCATTTTTTAAAGTATTTGGTGGAAAAATTTTATCTTCTTTACTTGAATAAACCTTATCCCAAAGCAAATTTTCTTCTTGTTTTGTTAAAGCAAAGTCAAAAAGTTTTTCAAGTTCTATTTTTAAAGCTTTTTCATCTTTAAAAATAAAATCTTTGACTAAGCTTTTGCGTTCTTCAAATAAAACTTCTTTGAAATTTTCTAATTTAAAATTTTGCAGGGTTTTTTTAAAAATTGTAGGATGAATTCCTTTTGATTTATCTATACCTAAATTTGTGCCATTTATGGCTATTTTTTGTTTAAAATTAAGCTCTTTTAAAAGTCTATTTGCTACGCAAACCCCCATAGAAAAAGCGATTAAAAAAAGTTCATCAAAAGCTTTGAAATCAAAATTTAAATCAAAATTTTCATAATCATAAAATAAAATCACATTTTTATTGCTTTTTAAATGCGAAAAATGACTAGGATGTGAAGAAAATCCCCCAAATATCACTATAAGTTTTTTTGAATCAGGATTTTTACATAAAAATTCATATTTCATAAAAGCTCTATTATCCTTTCAAGTTCTTCTGTGTTAAGTCCTGCATGTAAGGAAAAACGAATTCTGGCTTTATTCTTTGGCACGGTAGGTTCTTTGATCGCAGGAGCAAAAAATCCAGCTTTTTGGAGTTTTTGTGAAATTTCTAAGGCTTTTTTATTTTCACCTAAAAGCAAGCAAATAATATAAGCATCGCCTAAAACAGTGTGATTTTTTTCTTGCAATTTACTTTTAAAAAAAGTACTTAAAAACTCTAATTTTTCTCTTTCTTTCTTAAAATAAGGCATTTTTTTAAAAATAAATTGCGTCCAAGCTACATTAATAGGTGGCAAGGCTGTAGAATAAATAAAAGCTCTAGCTTTGTTGATGAAAAATTTTTTATATTTTTCATCACATATTATACAAGCACCTATGGAAGCAATGGCTTTACCAAAGGTAAAAACCAAAAAATCCACTTCATTTTCCAAGGCTAGTTTTTTAACAAGCCCCAAACCTTCTTCATCAAAACAACCCACGCTGTGTGCTTCATCTATATAAAGCTTAATTTTATCATAACGTCTTTTAAGCTCACACAAAGTTTTAAAATCGCTAAAATCTCCATCCATACTAAACAAAGCTTCGCTTAAAACGATGATATTTTCATATTTATCATAATGTTTTTGGATTAAACTCTCTAAATGATTCATATCTTTATGATGAAAACGAAAAAAATCAGCTCCGCCAAGTCTTAAACCATCAATCATACTTGCATGAATAAATTTATCGGTTAAAAAAAGCGTCTTAGAAACGCTAGAAAGTGCTGCTATACAAGAGATATTTAGATGATAACCACTATTAAAATGTAAAATTTCCTTATCTTTAAATTTAGTCTTTAAAAAACTTTCTAATTCTTCATAAATTTCAAAATTTCCACTCAAACTTCTTGAACTCGAACTTGAAAAAAATAAATCTTGCTCTTTTAAGGTGTTCAAAAACTCAGCTTTTAACTCTTTAGAAGACGCCAAATAAAGATAATCATTTCCTGCTAAATTTAAAAGTTTTTGATCTTGCTTATAAACAAATTTATTTTCATGTTTTAAAGGCGTTAGAGTTCTTAGATTGTGATTTTGCTCTAGATCTTGCAAAATTTTTTCAAGCTTCATTTTTTTCCTGTAAATTTAAAAATTTAAAGTATTATTTTGCCAAAATATTTTTAAAAAAGAAGTTATGATGCAAAATCAAATCTTAAAAAATCTCGATTTAAAACACATTTGGCACCCTTGCACACAAATGAAAGATCACGAAACTTTACCTTTAATCCCTATAAAAACAGCAAAAGGCGTGTGGCTTTATGATTTTGATGATAAAGCTTATATGGATTGTGTGAGTTCTTGGTGGGTAAATCTTTTTGGTCATTGTAATGAAAAAATCGCAAATGCCATTAAAAAACAAGTTAATGAGCTTGAACATGTGATTTTAGCAGGTTTTACACATGAGCCTATCATCAAACTTTCGGCTAGACTTTGTGAAAAAGTGGGGCGTGATTTTAATAAATGTTTTTATGCAGATAATGGCTCAAGTGCCATTGAAGTAGCACTTAAAATGAGTTTTCATTATCATTTAAATAAAGGTTTGAAAAAAAATAAATTTTTATCCCTAAGCAATTCCTATCATGGTGAAACCTTAGGGGCTTTAAGCGTAGGCGATGTTGCGCTATATAAAGATACTTACAAAGCCTTGCTTTTAGAGTGTTTAAGCACTCCTGTGCCACAAGGTAAAGACTATACTAAAGAGCTTGAAATTTTAAAAGATATTTTAGAAAAACACTCGAGTGAAATTTGTGCTTTTATTCTTGAACCCTTGGTGCAATGTGCGGGAAATATGCACATGTATGAAGTTGGTTTTATCGATGAAGCGATCAAGCTTTGCCATGATTTTAATGTGCAAGTGATTTTTGATGAAATTGCAGTGGGTTTTGGACGCACAGGAACTTTGTTTGCCTTGCATCAATGCAAACAAAGCCCTGATTTTATCTGTCTTTCAAAGGGAATTACAGGAGGATTTATGCCTCTTTCTGTGGTGCTTACAAAGGATGAAATTTATAATGCCTTTTATGCACCTTATAGCGAGCAAAAAGCCTTTTTACATTCTCATAGTTATACAGGAAATACTCTAGCTTGTGCAGCGGCTAATGCGGTTTTAGATATCTTTGAAAATGAAAATATTTTAGAAAAAAATCAAATTTTAAGCGCCTTTATCCAACAAGAATTTTCAAAACTTAAAAAATTTGATTTTTTAGGAAATTTTAGAACTTGCGGAATGATTAGTGCTTTTGATATTTTAAGTTATAAATATGAACGCGTGGGGCTTTTTGTATTTCAAAAAGCCTTAGAAAAAGGTTTGCTTTTAAGACCTTTGGCAAATACGATTTATTTTATGCCTCCTTACATCATCACAAAAGAACAAATCGTTTATGTAGTAGAGAGTTTAGAGCAGATTTTTAAGGAATTTTAAGTTGTAAAATTTCTTGCATTTGTTCTTTAAAATCTTTATTTAAAATACTATTTTCATCAAAAAAATCAAGATTGATTATAGGAATTTTTGCATAATTTTTTATAAAATCATCTTGTAAGATATCTTTTTTACCCATCATCACAAGGGCTAAAATATTGATATTTCTTTGCTTTAAAGCTTCAATGCTAAGCAAGATATGATTAATACTTCCAAGATAGTATTTTGCTACTAAAATCGTAGGGTGTTTAAAAATATTCATAAAATCAATCATAGTGTAATTTTCATCCATAGGAGAAAAAAGCCCACCCGCAAGCTCAATAAGTAGGTTTTTGCTTTTTGGTAAAATGATATCTAAGGCTTTATAATCAAGCTTTTCTTTGATTTTTCCAAGATGAGGAGAAGCTGGAGTTTGCAAAAAAATACCTTCTTTAAAAATCTTTGTTTTTGGGCTAAATTTTGCAATAAAATCGCTATCTGTTGGAGTTCCTGCTTGAATGAGTTTAAAATAGTCATAGTTAAAATTCGCGCAAAAAGCTGCACTAAAATGTGTTTTTCCTACATCAGTATGTATTCCACTCACATAAATTTGCACAAAAAATCCTTAAGAAAGAAATTTTAAACCTACTGTACAAGCAATAATCACAGCGATTAAAAAAAGTTTTAAAAAACTTTTACTTTCTTTATAAAAAAGTACTCCTATCATTACCCCACCAGCAGTTCCAGCTCCTGTCCATATAGCATAAGCAACACTCATAGCGATATTTTGCATACTTAAGCTTAAAAAAGTAAAAGAAAATCCAAAACACACAATCAAAGCCAAAAGGTAAAGCTTGTTTTTAGTGCTTACAAGTTCTTTCATGATCACCACACCAAAAATTTCACAAGCAGTAGCTAAAAACAAATAAAACCATTCCATAACTAAGCTTCCTTGCTTACCCATTTAAGGGCTATAATGCTTAAAAGTAAAATCGCTATAAGCACAAGTTTAACTATAGAAACAGCCTCGTTAAAAATAAACATTTCATTTAAAACCACCCCAACAGTGCCAATGCCTACAAAAACACTATAAGTAATACTTACTTCAAGTCTTTCACAAGCTTTTAAAAAGCAAGTAAAAGAAATACAAACCCCAATGGCTGTTAAAATATAGTGCCAAATTTCTGTAGAATACTTAAGTCCGCTTACCCAAAAGCATTCTATAATCCCACCTAAGATTATTAAAAACCAAGCTATATTGATATTGAATTTTTCATTCACATGAAGCCTTAAATTAACATAATTTATAAAACAAATTATATCTTAAAGAAATTAAAAGAAGCTATAAATTTACTTTTCCATAAGCCAAAATTAGATATAATCAAAGCTCATTTTTTAAGAAAGGACAAAAGATGTTAGAAGGTATCGTTAGAGAGAGTATCGGTAGAAAAGCTGCTAAAGCTTTAAAAAGAGATGGTTATCTAATCGCAAACATCTATGGAAAAGGATTAGAAAACATCAATGCCGCTTTTAAAGTAAATGAGTTTATTAAGGAAGTTCGTAAAAAAACTACTTTAATTTTTGATGTAAAAGTAGGTTCTCAAACTTTAAGCGTTGTAGTTGTGGATTATCAAAAAGATCCTGTAACTGCAGAACTTAAACATGTGGATTTAAAAGTTGCACAAAAAGGTGTGATTTCTAAATACATGGTTCCAGTTAAAATCACAGGAACAGCTATAGGTCTTAAAAATAAAGGTGTTTTAATCCAATCAAAAAGAAGATTAAAAGTAAAATGTGCAGCTGAAAATTTGCCAAATTTCTTCGAACTTGATGTAAGTAAGCTTGATGTGGGTGATGCTTTGCTTGTTCGTGATATTGTAGTTCCTGCGGGAGTAACTATGATTGATGCTGATAGAGTAGCGGTTGTAGGTGTAGAAAAAGCTAGATGATTTTAGTCGTAGGGCTTGGCAATATAGGCGTAGAGTATGAAAATACCCGTCATAATGTCGGTTTTATGCTAATTGACTTGCTTTTAAAAGAAAGCAATTTTACAAATCTTACAAACTCTAAATTTAAAGGAGAACTTTTTAAAATAGGTTCTTCTTTGCTTCTTCTTAAACCTAGTACTTATATGAATAATTCAGGACTTAGTGTAAAAGCAGTGAATGATTTTTATAAATGCGAAAGAATGATAGTTATCCATGATGATATAGATATAAATTTAGGAGCCTTGCGCTTTAAAAAAGGCGGTTCAAGTGGTGGACATAATGGGCTTAAAAGCATAGATACTTTATGTGGAAATGATTATGAAAGAGTGCGTATAGGAGTGGGAAAGGGTGAAAATGTGATTTCCCATGTTTTGGGCAAGTTTAAAGCCGAAGAAGAAATAACTTTAAGCAAAGTTTTAGAGCATACAAAAAAAGCTTTGCTTGAGCTTATTGAAAATGATGATTTGTCTGCTATATCATCTAAATACAGCCTAAAGGCTTAAGATGTGGATATTTTTTCGTTTTATTTCAGGGATTTATCTAAAAAATTTTTTTATCATATTTTTTTCTTTACTTGGTTTTTATTGCGGTATTGATTTGCTCTTAAATTTTAAAGATCTACCAAAAGCCGCAAATCTTGATTTGCTTTATGTTATGTTTTTATCTTTCTCGGCAGTGCCTTATGTATTACCCATTTCTTTGATTTTTGCCTTGGTAGTTTCTTTGATTTCTATGATCAGAGCAAATGAATTTGTAAGTCTTTATGCGTTAGGACTGAGCAGAAATTATGTTATTTTATTTCCTTTTTTATGGGCTTTATTTTTTTGTTGTGTTTATATAGGATTGAATTTTACTTCTTTTGCTTATGCAAATGATTATAAGAGAAATATTTTAAAAAATGGCACTATTATGAATCAAAGTGGAGAAGTGTTTTTGAAATTTAACAATAATTTTGTTTATATTTCAAAGATAAACAATGGACAAAATAGTGCTCAAAATATAAAAATTTTTAATATCAATGATTTAAATTTAAGTTCTTTTGTAAGTGCTAAAAATGCTCATTTTGAAGGTGAAAGTTGGATTTTGCGAGATGGTAATATTACATTATTACCTAAAAACTATGAACTTGCTAATGATGGTTTAAAAATACAAGATTTCTCCGAGCTTAAATCACTTGAGGGTTTTAAACCAAAGATTATAGAAGGGGTTGCTAGTAATAGTGATTATTCAATATCTGATGCACTTGAAAGTTTTGAGCTTTTTAAAGCACAAAATGTCAATACAGATGCTCTTAAAATCAATCTTTATAAATTTGTTTTTACTCCTTTTTTTGCACCATTTTTAATGCTTATTATGTATTATTTTTTTCCTGTAATAGCAAGATTTTTTAATCTTGCTTTTATAGCTTTTGTAGCTTTTGTAGTGACTTTGATGATTTGGGGAGTCTTGTTTTTGCTTACTAGATTAAGCGAAAATAGTGTGATTGCAAGTGAAATTGGCATTGTAGTGCCTATTATAATTTTGGGTTGTTTAAGTGCTTATATGTATTATAAGCATCGATAAATTAAGCTTTGTGTAGTAAAATTATAAAAATTAAAGGTTAAATATGGATTATAAACAATTAAAGCAAGAATTTAATACTCCTTTTTATATTTACAATTTTGATTTCATAAAAGAGCGTCTTTTAAATCTCAAAGAGGCTTTTAAGGCTAGAAAATCTCAAATTTTTTACGCCGTAAAAGCCAATTCAAATTTAAGTTTGTTGCAAATGCTTGCAAATTTAGATAGTGGATTTGATTGTGTAAGTATAGGCGAGGTAAAGCGTGCCTTAAAAGCAGGAGCAAAAGCTTATAAGATTATTTTTAGTGGAGTAGGAAAAACCAAAGAAGAGTTAAGACAAGCTTTAGAATATGATATTTTATATATTAACCTTGAAAGTGAAGCTGAAATGATGCTTTTAGAAAGTGTGGCTAAAGAACTTAATCTAAAGGCAAGAATCAGTATTCGTGTTAATCCAAATGTTGATGCAAAAACTCATCCTTATATTTCTACAGGATTAAATGAAAATAAATTTGGTGTTGAAATTGATATAGCAAGAAAAATGTATCTTTATGCAAAAAATTCATCTTTTTTAGAGCCTGTTGGAGTGCATTTTCATATAGGTTCGCAACTTTTAGATATTTCTCCTATTCATGAAGCAGCAGCCATTGTCGCAAAACTTGTAAGAGAGTTAAAAGCCTTGCAAATCGATCTTAAATTTTTTGATATAGGCGGTGGCTTGGGTGTGGCTTATGAAAAAGATGAGTGTGAAGTTGATCTTTATAATTATGCACAAGGTATATTAGCACAACTTCATGGGCTTGATTTAACTATAGGAATGGAGCCTGGAAGGTATTTAGTTGCTAAAAGTGGAGAATTTGTTTGTTCGGTGCTTTATGAAAAACAAAATAAAACCAAGCGTTTTGTTGTAGTAGATGGAGCGATGAATGATCTTATACGCCCAAGTTTATACGAGGCTTATCATGAAATAATCTTACCTTATAATCAAGCTCAAGAGAGTTTATGTGATGTTGTGGGCGGAATTTGTGAGAGTGGAGACTTTTTTGCTAAAGCAAGGTCTTTACCCAGCACTCAAAGTGGTGATATAATGGTTATTAAAAATACTGGAGCTTATGGTTTTAGCATGAGTAGTAATTACAATACTCGTAATAAAGTTTGCGAATTAGCCCTCGAAGAAGGACAGGTAAGATTGATTCGTCAAAGAGAAAATTTTGAAGATCAAATCGCTTTAGAAGAGAAATTTTTAAAGGCTTAAAATGTTTTTTTTGGATGTTCAAGGGACTTTAATTTCTGATCATGATAAGAGTTTAATCCATGGCGCTAAAGAATTGATCGATTTTTTAAATGCAAAAAATCTTCCTTATGTTATTATTACTAACAATACAAAAAAACTTGATTTTTTAGAAAAATTACAGCAAAAAGGATTGGCTATAAAAGAAAATGCTTATATTGATCCTTTTAGCGTTTTAAAACACCTTTTAAAACCTTGTAAAGTTGCGGCTTTTGGTGCAGATGAGTTTGTAAAAAGTCTTGAAAATCTTGGTTTTGAGCTCGATTTTGTAAATCCTAGTGCTGTGCTTGTAGCTAGTTATGATGATTTTAAATTTGTAGATTTTGCTAGTATGATAGAATTTGCTAGAAGAGAAGTTAGGTTTATAGCTATGCACGAAACTAGCATTTATAAAAAAGATGGCAGGCCTTATCCTGGTGTAGGTAGCATTATGGCTATGCTTAAAAATGCTATTGATTTTAAATACGAGGTTGTGGGTAAGCCTAGCATTGCTTTTTATAAAGAAGCTTTAAATTTGATAAGAAGACAAAATTCAAAAATCGATTTTGAAGATATTAAAATCATTAGTGATGATTTTAGAGGAGATTTGCTTAAGGCAAAAGAACTCGGCATGAAAACCTTACTAGTTTTAAGCGGCAAAATAAGCGACACAAAAGGGCTTGATACGGATTTGCTTGATGGAGTTTATCCTAGTGTTTTTGAGTTTTTAAAGGAGCTAAAATGCTAAATTTAGAAGAATTTAGAAATAAAATCGATGCGGTTGATGATAAAATTTTAGAACTTTTAAACGAAAGAATGACTTATGTTAAAAGCATAGGCGAGCTTAAACAAAGTAGCGGGGGAAGTATTTATCGTCCTGAGCGCGAAAGAGCCATTATCAATCGTTTAAAAAATGCAAATTTAGGACTTTTAGATCAAAATGCCATAGAGGCAATTTATCAAGAAATTTTTGCAGTTTCAAGAAATTTAGAAATGCCTCAAACTATAGCTTATTTAGGGCCTGAAGGAACTTATACTCATCAAGCAGCAAGAAGTCGTTTTGGAGCGATGAGTCGTTATATAGCCTTGGCTAATATCGAAGATGTTTTTAAAGAGTTAAGCAACAAAGAAGCAAAATACGGTGTTGTGCCTATAGAAAATAATACCGAAGGTGCAGTAGGTATTACTTTAGATTGTCTAGGTAGGTATAATGAGCTTAAAATTTTTGGTGAAATTTATATGGATATTCATCATTCTTTTGTGGGAATTAATGAAAATTTAAAAGAAATCAAACGTATTTATTCGCATCCACAAGGTTATAATCAATGTCGTAAATTTTTAGAAAGTCATGAACTTAGTGCTATAGAATTTGTTCCTTCAAAATCTACAGCTAATGCGGCTTATCTAGCTTCGCAAGATAAATATGCAGCAGCAATTTGCTCTAAAATAGCGGCTAAGCTTTATAATGTGCCTGTGCTTTTTGATAAAATAGAAGATAATGCAGCCAATAAAACAAGATTTTTAATTTTAAGCGATATTAAAAATCCTAAAATGCCAAATTGTAAAACTTCTATTTTAGCACACACAGCACATAAACCTGGGGGGCTTAGCTTTTTATTAGAGCAGTTTAAAAAAGAAAATATCAATCTTACCAAGCTTGAATCTCGTCCTGTAAAATCAAAAGAATTTTTACACAGTTTTTATATAGATTTTGAAGGGCATATTGATGATGAAAATGTAAAAAAAGCTTTAAAAGATATACAAGAGATTGTTTGGCTTGGATCTTATTTATCAGGAGAGAAAGATGAAATTTAATGAATTTTTAAATCATTTAAGCAATTATGAACCCGGCAAAGATATAGAAGTTATTGCTAAAGAATATGGCGTTAAAGAAGTGATAAAATTAGCAAGTAATGAAAATCCTTTTGGCACGCCACCAAAAGCTATAGAATGTTTAAGACAAAATGCAAACAAAGCCCATCTTTACCCTGATGATAGTATGATAGAACTTAAAAGCACATTGGCTCAAAAATACAAAGTTCAAAATGAAAATATTATTATCGGTGCAGGCAGTGATCAAGTGATTGAATTTGCTATACATGCTAAGTTAAATTCTAAAAATGCTTTTTTGCAAGCTGGAGTTACCTTTGCTATGTATGAAATTTACGCCAAACAATGCGGTGCAAAGTGCTATAAAACTCAAAGCATTACTCATAATTTAGATGAGTTTAAAAAGCTTTATGAAACGCACAAAGATGAAATTAAACTCATTTTCTTATGCTTGCCAAACAATCCTTTAGGCGAGTGTTTGGATGCAAGTGAAGTGACCAAATTTATTAAAGGTGTGGAGGAGGATTGTTTAGTTGTGATTGATGCAGCTTATAATGAATTTGCAAGTTTTAAAGATAGCAAAAAACATTTAGAACCTTGTGAATTGATTAAAGAATTTGACAATGTACTTTATTTGGGAACTTTTTCTAAGCTTTATGGATTAGGAGGCTTACGCATTGGTTATGGCATAGCTGATGCTAGTATTATTAGTGCATTTTACAAGCTTCGTGCGCCTTTTAATGTGAGCAATCTTGCTTTAAAAGCAGCAGTTGCAGCAATGGATGATGATGAATTTACTGAAAAAACTTTAGAGAATAATTTTTCTCAAATGGAGCTTTATAAAGAATTTGCTAAAAAACATAATATCAAAATCATTGATAGTTATACAAATTTCATCACTTATTTTTTTGATGAAAAAAATAGTACAGATTTGTCTGAAAAATTGCTTAAAAAGGGTATAATAATAAGAAATTTAAAAAGCTATGGTTTAAATGCTATACGCATTACTATAGGAACATCTTATGAAAATGAAAGATTTTTTACAGAATTTGATAAGATTTTAAGATAGATATAAATCAAATAAAAATATGTAAAATTCGCCAAACTAAGGGATGAGAATTAATGGATTTTAAAAATATGTTTCATCAAATTGGGCAACTTTATCAAAATTTAACTCGCAAGCAGCGTATAGTGATTGCTGCATCTATTGTAGTGGTGGTTGGGTTTTTGGTTTTTTTAGCTTTATTTCGCGGAAGTGGTAGTAATGCAAATAATGGATATGCAGTTTTAGTTGAAAATGTAAGCCCAAGTTCTTCTGCTGCAATTGTAGCTAAACTTGAACAAAATAATATTCCCTATAAATTAGAAAGTGAAAATAAAATTTTAGTTCCACAAGATCAGGTTTATCGTCAAAGAATGTTTATTGCAAGCGAAGGTCTTATAAAAGATAGTCGCGTGGGTTTTGAAGCTTTTGATACTCAAGCTTTTGGAGCTACAAATGAAGAACAAAAGGTAAAATACCAAAGAGCCATAGAAGGCGAACTTGCAAGAACTATTGAGACTTTAGAACCTATTCGTAGCGCTGTTGTACACATAGCATTTCCTAAAGATAGTGTTTTTACCGAAAGGCAAATTCCGCCTACAGCTTCAGTTGTTGTTAATGTTCGCGAAGGCTTAAAGCTTACTAGAAAACAAATTGATGGTATAAAAAATATTGTTTCAGCGGCAGTTCCAAAACTTACTAAAGAAAATGTTAAGATTAGTGATCAAAGTGGTGTGCCTTTAGATGAGCAAGAAGCATATGAAGATGATTTGGTTCGTGCGCAAATTAAATTTAAAAGTGATCAAGAAAAAGCTTTAGAAGATAAGATTATAGAAAATTTAGCTCCTTTTGCAGGTGGTATGGATAAAGTAAAAGTGAGTGTAAATATAGATTTTGATTTTTCCAAGCAAGAATCTCAAAGTGAAATTTATGATCCAAATCCTATAGTGCGTAGCGAGCAAACTTTAAACGAGGAAAGAACAGGTAGAAAAGATCCAGAAATTCAGGGTGTTCCAGGTGCTGTTTCTAATATAGGTCCTGTTGAAGGACTTGACAATAAGGGTCAAATTGACACTTATAAAAAAAATCAAGTTACTACAAATAATGAACTTTCTAAAACTATTACAAATACCAAAAAACAATTTGCAACAGTTTTACGCACTTCAGCAGCTGTTACTATAGATGGAAAATATCAAGATGTGGTTGATGAAAATGGGGATGTGAAAAGCGAATATGTTCCATTAACCAAAGAAGAGCTTGCAAGTGTTGAGAGTATAGTTAAAAATACTATTAATTTTAGTGCTACTAGAGGTGATAGTGTTGTAGTTCAAAATTTACCATTTCATCGTGAGTCGATTAGAGTTGAGAGTAAAGTTAAAACTTTTTATAATCGTTTTATTGAGCCGTTTATTCCACCGGTTAAGTATTTTATTGCAGCGATTTTACTTTTTATTTTTTACAAAAAAGTTATTACTCCATTTACTCAAAAAATGCTTGAAGATGTCGCAGCGCAAGAAGAAATGCAGCAAGGTCCAAATGCTGTTTTAGATGATGTTGAAGATACTTTGGAAAAAATGAATGCAGCAAGGAAAAAAGTTGAAGAACAACTTGGTTTCGGAGATAATTTCAATGAAGATTCTATCCAGTATGAGGTTTTGCTTGAAAAATTGCGTGGTTTGGTAAGTGATAAAAGCGAGGAAATTGCTGCACTTTTGCAAAATTTAATTCAAAACGATAGTGAATTCGGTGAAAAGGATATGTGATGATAAAGCTAAGTGAAGAACAAAAAATGGTCTATGATGATTTATCGATGCCTGAAAAGGTGGCGATATTTCTTATACAACTTGGCGAAGATGCAACAACTTCTGTGTTTTCACATATGGAAATTGATGTAATTACAGAAATTTCACGTTATATTGCTATGGCTAAAAATGTTGATAGATCCGTAGCTACTGCAGTTTTAGAAGAATTTTACACTCTGCTTCAATCAAATCAATATATTAAAAGTGGTGGTTTGGAATATGCTAAAGAAATACTTTTTCGTACTTTTGGGCCAGAGATTGCAAATAAAATTCTTGAAAAACTCACTAAAAGTATGGAGAATAATCAAAATTTTGCTTATTTGGCGCAAATTAAACCACAGCAACTTGCAGACTTTATTACTAAAGAGCACCCACAAACCATCGCTCTTATTTTGGCACATATGGATTCTATTCATGCGGCAGAAACTTTAGAGTATTTTAGTGATGAATTAAGGGCTGAGGTGGTTATAAGAATGGCAAATCTTGGCGATATTTCTCCAAGTATTATTAAAAGAGTTTCTGCAGTGCTAGAAAGCAAGCTTGAAAGTCTTACCTCTTATAAGGTTGAAGTGGGCGGCCCAAGAGCAGTAGCAGAAGTGCTTAATCGTTTGGGTCAAAAAGCAAGCAAATCAACCATTACTTATATTGAACAAAGTGATGAACGCTTAGCAGAGACTATTAAAGAGCTTATGTTCACTTTCGATGATATACAAAAACTTAGTACTCAAGCTATAAGAGAAATTTTAAAAGTAGCTGATAAGCGTGATTTAATGATAGGTTTAAAAGGCGCAAGTGAAGAGTTAAAGCAAAAATTCTTAGCCAATATGTCTACGCGTGCAAGCGAAGCTTTTCTTGAAGAAATGGGTTTTTTGGGTGCTGTGCGTGTTAAAGATGTTGAAGATGCACAAAGAAAGGTTGTTGAAGTGGTGCAAAAACTTGCAGAACAAGGTCTTGTTCAAACAGGCGATGCGGATGAAATGATAGAGTAGGTGAGAGATGGTTAATCGTAGCAATGTAATTTCTGGTGGGGCTTCTGATCAGCATGTTGTTGAAGGATATCGTTTTAAAGTTATTTCAGAATTTGATAATCATACAGGTGAAAAAAAACATACTCAAACTCCAGATGAAGAAAATGCTAATATATCTTTAAATAATGAAAAATCAGTCGAAGAAAATCATGCTATTGCCCCTACGCAAGCTGTTATGGAAACTCAAATTCCAACATTTCAACCAAGTTTTGTTGAAGATTTGCTTAAAAAAACAGATGAAATGTCAAGCAATATTATTAAACTTCAAATGCAAATAGAAAGTCAAGAGAATGAATTTAATAACCGCTTAAATTCAGAACTTGAAAATGCTAAAGAAAAATTTGCCAAAGAAGGTTATGAGAAAGCAAAAGAAGAATTTCAAAAGGAATTGAGTGATTTTAAAGATAAGTATTTAAAAAGTATAGCCAAGCTCGATAATGCTTGTGAAAATCTTGAAAATTTTATAGAAAAAAACGAGAAAGAATTAGCAGATACTGCTATAGATATCGCTAAAGAAGTAATCTTAAAAGAACTTGAACTAAATTCAAGTAAGATAGCTTATGCTTTGGCTAAAGATTTAATCGGCGAGCTTAAGGGTGCTAGTGCAATTGAGCTTAAGGTTAATGCAGAGGATTATGAGTATTTAAAAGAGCAATTTGATCAGAATGCTCATATTAAAATAAGTCTTGATGATGCAATTAGCAAAGGAAGTGTTATTATTATAAGTGACGCAGGCAATATAGAATCCAATCTTAACTCTCGTCTAACTAAAATTAAAAAAATGGTGAATAATGAGTAAAAAATTTGCCCATACTCAAGAAGAGTTAGAAAAGCTAAGTTTAAAAGAATTAGAAAATTTAGCAGCATCTATGCGTGAAAAAATCATACAAGTTGTGAGTAAAAATGGTGGGCATTTAAGTTCAAATTTGGGTGCTGTAGAACTTAGTATAGCAATGCATTTGGTTTTTGATGCAAAAAAAGATCCTTTTATTTTTGATGTGTCACATCAGTCTTATACACACAAGCTTTTAAGCGGAAAAGAAGAAATATTTGATACTTTAAGACAAATCAATGGTTTAAGTGGTTATACAAAACCTAGCGAGGGAGATTATTTTGTAGCAGGGCATTCTAGCACTTCTATTTCTTTGGCAGTAGGTGCTTGTAAGGCCATTGCTTTAAAGGGTGAAAAGCGTATTCCTGTTGCTTTGATTGGAGATGGTGCTTTAAGTGCGGGTATGGCTTATGAGGCTTTAAATGAATTGGGTGATTCTAAATTTCCTTGTGTAATACTTTTGAATGATAATGAAATGAGTATTTCAAAACCAATTGGAGCAATTTCAAAGTATCTTTCTCAGGCTATGGCAACACAGTTTTATCAAAGTTTTAAAAAGCGTATTGCTAAAATGTTGGATATATTACCTGATAGTGCTACTTATATGGCTAAGCGTTTTGAAGAGAGTTTTAAACTTATTACTCCTGGGCTTTTGTTTGAAGAATTAGGGCTTGAATATATAGGGCCTATTGATGGACATAATTTAGGTGAAATTATTTCTGCATTAAAACAAGCAAAAGCTATGCAAAAGCCTTGTGTGATACATGCTCAAACCATAAAGGGTAAAGGCTATGCTTTAGCTGAAGGAAAACATGCTAAATGGCACGGGGTAGGAGCTTTTGATATAGATAGTGGAGAGAGTGTTAAAAAAAGTGATACTAAAAAATCTGCTACTGAAATTTTTTCTAAAAATTTGCTTGATTTAGCCTCAAAATATGAAAATATTGTTGGGGTTACGGCGGCTATGCCAAGTGGAACAGGTCTTGATAAGCTTATAGAAAAATATCCAAATCGTTTTTGGGATGTGGCTATTGCAGAACAGCATGCAGTAACTTCTATGGCTGCTATGGCAAAAGAAGGATTTAAACCTTTTATTGCAATATATAGCACCTTTTTGCAGCGTGCTTATGATCAAGTGATCCATGATTGTGCAATTATGAATTTAAATGTGGTTTTTGCTATGGATAGAGCAGGGATAGTAGGCGAAGATGGGGAGACACATCAAGGTGTTTTTGATCTTAGTTTTTTAGCTCCTTTGCCAAATTTCACTCTTTTAGCCCCAAGAGATGAGCAAATGATGCAAAATATAATGGAGTACGCTTATTTACATCAAGGACCTATTGCTTTTCGTTATCCTAGAGGGAGTTTTATTTTGGATAAAGAATTTAATCCTTGTGAGATAAAACTTGGTAAGGCACAATGGCTTGTAAAAAATAATAGTGAAATTGCTTTTTTGGGTTATGGACAAGGTGTGGCAAAAGCGTGGCAAGTTTTAAGAGCCTTGCAAGAAATGAATAATAATGCTAATTTGATCGATTTAATTTTTGCTAAACCTTTAGATGAAGAGCTTTTGCGTGAGCTTGCTAAAAAAAGTAAAATTTGGTTTATTTTTAGTGAAAATGTTAAAATTGGCGGTATAGAAAGTTTAATTAATAATTTTTTACAAAAATATGATTTGCATGTAAAAGTTATTAGCTTTGAATATGAAGACAAATTTATTGAACATGGAAAAACAAGTGAGGTGGAAAAAAATCTAGAAAAAGATGTCAATAGTTTGTTGACGAAAGTTTTAAAATTTTATCATTAAATAATAAAAAATATTATTTAATATAAACTTCTTTTAATAAAAATTTTATTATTATTTCCACTTAAAAAAGCAAGGAATAAATACAATGGAATTACTACAAATGCTTAAAAAACATGAGTTAAAAGCTACTCCGCAAAGACTATGTGTTTTAAAAATTTTAAAAAGACATGAGCATCCTAATATTGATGAATTATATGCAGAAATTAAAAAAGAATACCCTTCAATCTCTTTAGCGACGGTTTATAAAAATCTTAATACTTTACAAGAACAAGGTTTAGTTGTTGAAATCAATGTTTTAAATCAAAAAACTTGTTACGATATTTATGAAGAAGAACATATTCATGTAGTTTGCGCCAAATGTGGTGGTATAGAGGATTTAAGTTTTAAAGATGCTAAGCTTTATGAATATCAAGAGCATTTAGAAAAAAAGATAGGCAATCTCGTCAATCATCTGTCCGTTTGTGCTTATGTTGATAGTTGTAAAAAGTGTCATTAAGCAAAATAAGGTTAAAATAGCCCATATATTTTAAGGGTTATTTTAATGGTTTATGAAATTCAAAAAAACTTTTTACTATCTGATTGCACTCTTTTAGAGAATTTAAAAAAAGATAATATACCTTTTCGAAATTCTAAATTTGAAACTTTTTATACTCAAATAACTTCAAATCATAGTGTTAAATTTCAAAGTTTTTGCAATGAATTTTATAAAATTACAAAATTTAATAATTCAATTTTAGAACAGAATCAAGAAGAGAAAATTTCTAAAAAAAAATTTGAAAAAGCTCGAAAAAAGATTATAGGAAAGAGCATTAAAAAAGAACGCTTCGAATTTAAATTGTGTTCTTTAAAAAGTTATATTGATATTTATGAAGAGCCTAAAATTTGTATTTTAAAAATATTTTTTCCAACGTTGGATAGTTCCAATGAATTTAAAATCCCTAAAGATTTTAAAATTCAAAAAGAATTACATCATGATTTAAATTCTAAACATATCGTTTTATATGGTTTTGAATATCAAAAGTTTGATATAGAGAAATGTTTTAAAATTATAGAAAAAAATCAGAATTTTAGCTTGGATTTTCCAAATTATATTAATGCTTATGATGGATTTAGGATTTTTTTATTTTATTTATTTAAAAAATTAAAATTTTATTGGACTTTATCTTTAGAGAGAAAAGATAAGCAAAGTTTATGTGAATTTTTATTTTATTCAAGAAGTTTGTATATAGTTTTATCAAGCATGAATACTATTTTAGATAAAAATTTGAGTAATATTTTGGCTTTAAAGTTTAAAGATATAACGAAAAAAACTCAAGATATTTTAGCAAGTGAAAATTCAAATCAAGATTTATTACTATTTTTAAGCGATGAAAAAATCCAAGATTTGTTTAATGATTTTGATTTTTTCATAAAGGAAAATTCTTTTTATGAAGGCGATTGCAAAGATAGGTTTTTTAAACAACTTGTTGCGTTAGAACTTAGAAAAAAAATTATTTTATTTAGAAAAAATATACTAAAAAATTTTGATTTAGAGCTTTTTGAAAATAGTTTTTTTGAATTGGCAATATTTTTAGAATATTTTTATCGTTTTTTAGAGATAAAAAATTTAAACAAACTTTATGAAAAATATTGCAAAGATAGAGATAAAAATATTTTTTCGAAAATAATCAATAATAAAAATAAATTTTGCAAATTGCTTAAAAAATCAAGTAAAAATTTGAAAATTTACAAAGGATAAAAATGCAAAAACAAGAAAAAATTATAGAAATGTTTAATCAAATTGCACCTACTTATGATAAGGCGAATAGAATTTTAAGCTTTGGAGCTGATGTAGCGTGGCGCAAAAAAGCTTGTCAAAGAGTGATGAGTTTGTATTTAAAAAAAGATTTAAAAATCGCTGATATTGCCTGTGGCACAGGGGATATGATAGAGATTTGGCAAGAGAGTGCTTTAAAAATGGAAAAAAATATTTTAAATATTAAAGGTATTGATCCAAGTAGTGGCATGCTAAATGTTGCAAAAGAAAAATTTCCAAATGTCGAATTTATAGAAGCAGGGGCGCAAAATTTACCTTTAGAAAGTCAAAGTTTAGATATTTTAAGCATTAGTTATGGCATTCGCAATGTTGTAGAAAGACAAAAAGCCTTAAGTGAATTTGCTAGAGTACTTCAAAAAGATGGTATTTTGGTAGTTTTGGAATTTACAAAAAGAGAAAAGGGTGGATTTATAGCAGCTTGTAGAGATTTTTATCTTAAAAATATTTTACCAAGTATAGGTGGGATAATCAGTAAAAATAAAAGTGCTTATGAGTATTTGCCAAACTCTATTGAAGGATTTTTAAGTAAGGAAGAATTCATCTTAGAACTTAAAAATGCTGGTTTTGAAATGCTTGATTATAAAAGTTTTAGCTTTGGCGTGAGTTCAATGTTTATAGCAAAAAAACTATGACACCAACAGAATTAAATCTTAAAGCAAAGGCTTTATTAGAAACACATTTTGATGATATAGTTTTAAGTGGAGAAATTTCAAAAATTACTTTGCATGGTTCAGGGCATTGGTATTTTGATTTAAAAGATGAAAGATCAAGCATTGCTTGTGCTATGTTTAAAGGAGCTAATTTAAAAGTCGGGTTTAAACCAGCGGTGGGGGATTTTTTAGAGCTTTGTGGAAGTGTGAGTTTATATCCTGAAAGCGGTCGTTATCAATTTATCGCTACTAGTATGAAAAAAGCAGGTTTTGGGGATTTAGAAGCACAGTTTTTGGCTTTAAAAGAGCGTTTGCAAAAAGAAGGACTTTTTGATCCACGCTTTAAAAAATCTTTGCCAAAATTTCCTAAAAAAGTAGGCATTATCACTTCAAAAACTTCTGCTGCTTTGCAAGATATGTTAAAACTTATTCATCAAAAAGAATATTTTTTGGCAAAAATTTATATTTTTGATGCTTTAACTCAAGGAAATAATGCTCCTTTTTCTCTTATACAAGCTTTAAAAAAAGCCGATGATATGGATTTAGATGTTCTTATTATAGCACGTGGTGGAGGAAGCAGGGAAGATCTTTTTTGTTTTAATGATGAAAATTTAGCAAGAGAGATTTTTAAAGCAAAAACTCCTATCATTTCAGCCATAGGACATGAGATTGATTATGTTATTAGTGATTTTGTTGCAGATTTTAGAGCTCCAACGCCCTCAGCTGCTATAGATACTTTGTTTTATTCTAAGTTAGATATAGAGCAAAGTTTGGATTTAATGGAAGAAAAATTAATGCAACTTTGGAATCATAAAATACAAAATTATGAAAATTTGCTTTTAAATTTAAGCAAATTTTTCAAATTTAATTCTTTGCCAAAAATAATAGATGAAAAAATAAAACAAAGCCATAATATAGAAAAGCAATTAAATCATCTACTGGCAAATCAAATGCGTTATAATGAATTAAAATTAGATAAATTGCAAAATGCTTATTTGCAACATGAGAATTTTTTTAATAAAAGCAAAAAGTTTATTTGTATCAGAAAAAATGGTAAAATAGCAAATTTAGAAGATCTTAAGAGTGATGATATCGTTATTTTAAGTTCTCAAACTTCTCAAAAAGAAGCAAAAATTTTATAAGGATAAATTATGAGAAAAATCAATTTCAGTGCAGGGCCATCGACTTTACCTTTAGAAATTTTAGAGCAAGCTCAAAAAGAACTCTGTGATTATCAGGGTAGGGGTTATTCTATAATGGAAATTTCTCACCGCACAAAAGTATTTGAAGAAGTGCATTTTGGAGCACAAGAGAAAGCTAAAAAACTTTACGGGTTAAATGATGATTATGAAGTATTATTTTTACAAGGTGGAGCAAGTTTGCAATTTGCTATGATTCCTATGAATTTAGCTTTAAATGGGATTTGTGAATATGCAAATACAGGAGTTTGGACAAAAAAAGCGATTAAAGAAGCACAAATTTTAGGTGTCAATGTTAAAACCGTAGCAAGTAGCGAGGAAAGTAATTTTAATCATATTCCTAGAGTGGAATTTAGCGATAATGCTGATTATGCTTATATTTGTTCTAACAATACTATTTACGGCACTCAATATCAAAATTATCCTAAAACTAAAACTCCTTTGATTGTGGATGCATCGAGTGATTTTTTTTCTAGAAAAGTAGATTTTTCAAATATTGCTCTTTTTTATGGCGGAGTGCAAAAAAATGCTGGAATTTCGGGTTTAAGTTGTATTTTTATCCGTAAAGATATGTTAGAAAGATCTAAAAATAAACAAATTCCTAGCATGTTAAATTATTTGACTCATGCTGAGAATCAGTCCTTGTTTAACACGCCTCCAACCTTTGCTATTTATATGTTTAATCTTGAAATGGATTGGCTTTTAAATCAAGGCGGACTTGATAAAGTACATGAGAAAAATTCTCAAAAAGCTGCTATGCTTTATGAGTGTATTGATTTAAGCAATGGATTTTATAAAGGACATGCAGATAAAAAGGATAGATCTTTAATGAATGTGAGTTTTAATATTGCTAAAAATAAAGATTTAGAGCCTCTTTTTGTAAAGGAAGCCGAAGAAGCTGGAATGATAGGACTTAAAGGACATAGAATTTTAGGGGGAATTCGTGCAAGTATTTATAATGTGCTTAATTTGGATCAGGTAAAAACCTTGTGTGAATTTATGAAAGAATTTCAAGGAAAATATGCATGATAAAGCGTTTTGATGAGTGCGATAGAATGTCGCAAATTATTGTTTTTGATAAATATTTTAAGACTGCAGGACAAGTGGCTTTTGAACCTAGCGGAGATATTAAAAAACAAACTAAAGAAGCGCTTGCAGAACTTGATGCTTTGTTTGAAAAAATAGGCGCAAACAAAGGAGATTTGATTCAAATTCAAATCTGGTTAGCTAATATGCAAGATTTTGATGCAATGAATGAAATTTATGATGCTTGGATTAAAAATTATCCTAAACCTGTTAGAGCTTGTGTAGGAAGTGCTTTAGCAGAGGGTTATTTGGTAGAAATTCAAGCTTTTGGAAAGCTAAGAGAGAATTAAAAATTCTCTCCTCCAAATTTTAAAAGCGCAGATCCCCAAGTAAAACCACCGCCAAAAGCATCTAGCAAGATCAGATCTCCTTTTTTAAGTCGACCTTCTTCATAGGCATCATTCATTGCCATAGGTATAGAAGCAGCTGAAGTATTGCCATATTTTTGTACAGTGATCACACATTTTTCATCACTTAGATTGAGTTTTTCTTGGACGGCTTTAATGATGCGTAGATTAGCTTGATGAGGAATAAAAAGATCAATTTCTTGTGCTAAAATGTTATTTTTAGCTAAAATTTCTACAACATCATTGCTAAGCGTGTTTACTGCTATTTTAAAAACTTCATTGCCCCTCATTTGCATAGAAAGTGTTTGGCATAGGCTTGATTTTTGCGATCTTTGAGTCATTAAAAGATCTCCATAATTACCATTGCTTGCAGTATGTACATCAAGGATATGATTTTCATTGTCCAAACTTACAACTCCAGCACCCGCACCGTCTCCAAAGAGTATGCAAATGCTTCTGTCATTGTAATCCATAATTGAACTTGTTTTTTCAGCTCCTATGATTAAAACATTTTTTTTCAAACCACTTTCTACTAAGGCTTTAGCTTGTTCAAGTAAATAGATAAAACCAGAACAAGCTGCTGAAATATCAAAAGCACTAATATTTACAAGTCCTAAATTTGAAGCAATTTTACAAGCCGTTGAAGGCATAGTAAAATAATCAGGACTTAAAGTGGCTACAAGAATTGCATCAATATCTTCAGGTTTTAAATTTGCTCTTTCTATGGCTTTTAATGCAGCTTTTGTGCCTAAATCGCTAGCATTCTCATTTTCACCAGCAATGCGTCTTTCTTTAATGCCTGTGCGTCTAGTGATCCATTCATCGGTGGTATCTACCATCTTTTCAAGATCAGCATTGCTTAAAATTTTTTCTGGAATATAAGAAGCTATACTTTTAAGACTGGCTTTAAGCATTGTATTTCCCCAAGTTCATTTTCTATAAGTTCATTGATATGAGACTGGCTAAAATTTATAGCTTGAAAAATTGCATTTTTAATAGCTCTAGAATCGCTTTTTCCATGACTTATGATTACACAGCCATTAACTCCAAGAAGGGGTGCTCCGCCATATTCTTGCCAATCTATGTGTTTTTTTAATTTTTTAAAAGATGGCCTCATAAGTAAAGCACCTATTTTAGAAATAAAAGATTGCTTTACTTCGTTTTTTAGAAGCTGAAAAATAGCTGTTGCCACACCTTCACAAGCCTTTAAAATAACATTTCCATCAAAACCATCGCAGATTAAAACATCTATTTCACCATTGAAAATATCTCTACCTTCAGCATTGCCTATAAAATTTGGAATTTTTTTCATAAGCTGATGACTTTCTTTGGTAAGTTCATTGCCTTTGCATTCTTCTTCACCATTAGAAAGTAAAGCAAGGCGTGGTTTTTGAATTTGCATAATTTCTTTAGCATAAACTTCACCCATTATGGCAAATTGAAATAAATTTTCAGCTTTACAATCTGTATTAGCTCCAACATCCAAAAGTAAAGTTTTGTTAACGATATTTGGCATTAAAGTGGCAATAGCAGGTCTTGAAATACCTTTAAGTCTTCCAAGCCTTAAGGTAGCCAAAGACATACTTGCTCCACTATGACCCGCTGAAACTACAGCATCTACTTTTTTTTCTTTTAATAAATTAATAGCTTTGTATATGGTTGTTTCTTTATTTTTTAAAGCATCTGTGGCATTTTCATTCATCGAAAAAATTTCACTAGCTTCTTCGTATTGTATATATTGCTCTAATTTTTTTGGTATTAAAGGTTTTAGAATTTTAGAATTTCCCACTAAGATAGCGTTAAAAGGTTTTGCTTCTAGTGCCTTTAAAACGCCTTCTATAATGGGTTTTTCTCCAAAATCACCACCCATTGCATCAATGGCAATGTTAATCATTGATTTTAATATTCCTTAGTTGTTGGATTCGCACGGTGAGGCATTTTGTAGCTTCCATCTTTGTCTTTTATAGGCATAGGAAGACTAACTTTATAGTGAGTTCTGCGTTTAGCTGCACGAGTTTTGCTCACTCTTCTCTTTGGTACTGCCATTTTTTCTCCTTTATAAAATTTAATTAATTATTGCAATTTATGCAATAAAAATAATCACTCAAATAAGCTTCAAGCTCGCTGATAGCAACTTCTATTAAATCAATATGTCCATCGAAAAATTCTATAGTATTGCTCAATTTGTTTGCTTCATCTTTAAAAATACCATCACTTGCAAAAAGTTCTAAATTTTCTTTAATTTCAAGTTCTAACTCAGTTCCACAACTATCACAAGGTCTATAGATAAAACCTTGCATAATAGCATTTATTTTAACAAGCTTAGGATTTATTTTTACTAAATTTCCTTCAAAAATCATATTCTCAAGATTAAGTTTAAAAGGATATTCCTTTATGTTAATCTTAGAAAAAGGGATTTTCATTTAGCAAATTTCGTTTGGTTTAAAGAAAAATTCAACTTCTATTTTTGCATTTTCCAAGCTGTCGCTTCCATGAACAGCATTAGCATCAATACTCTCAGCAAAATCGGCTCTAATTGTTCCTGCTTTAGCTTCTTTAGGATTTGTCGCTCCCATTAAATCTCTATTTTTTAATACAGCACCTTCTCCTTCTAGTACAGAAACAACAACAGGACCGCTAATCATAAATTCAATCAAGTCTTTAAAAAAAGGTCTTTCTTTATGAACAGCATAAAAATTTTCAGCTTGTTCTTTGCTAAGTTGAACTTTTTTCATTGCAGCGATTCTTAATCCATTGCTTTCAAAACGATCTAAAATTTTTCCTATAACACCTTTTTTAACAGCATCAGGTTTAATTATAGATAAAGTTTTTTCCATCTTTGTAATAACTCCTTATTTTAATAAAGCTTAAAATTATACTTGAATTTGTTTAAAGAAAGTTAAATTAAAAGAAAAAGCTAGGAATCTCTAGCTTTTTCTTTTTTTAAAATTATGCAAAAACTGGAGTGTCCCCACTTCTCATATCAGCGCCAATATTATCACGACTTGGTTGTCCTGATTCTACAGCACTCCAAACTATACATCCATCTGTTGGGCAAGCGCTAGCACAAGCTGGTTGATCATTATGTCCTACGCATTCAACGCATTTGTTTGCATAAACATAATATCTATCTTCACCTTCTGGATTGTTAGCATCATCAACGATAGCACTCACTGGACACTCATCAATACAAGAACCACAAGCAATACATATATCTGTAATTTTTACAGCCATTTTTTCTCCTTTTTAATATATAAGATTTAAATGATTTTAGCATAAAATTCTTAAATAAGGTAAATTTTGATAATCAAAAATTTACCTTATTTGATAATAATTATAACTTTCTTAAATTTTTAATATTATTTTGGATATTTAAAAAAAAATAAAGATTTAAACGATATAATTTCGTTATCAATAAAATTTATTATTTAGGAGAAAATATGATAGTTACTAAAAAAGCTTTAGATTTTACTGCTCCAGCGGTATTAGGAAACAATGAAATTGTTCAAGATTTTAATCTTTACAAAAACATAGGCCCAAAAGGAGCGGTAGTATTCTTTTATCCAAAAGATTTTACTTTTGTTTGTCCTTCAGAAATTATAGCTTTTGACAAAAGATATCAAGAATTTAAAAACCGCGGTATTGAAGTAATTGGAATTTCAGGAGATAATGAATTTTCACATTTTGCTTGGAAAAATACTCCAGTAAATCAAGGTGGTATTGGTCAGGTTAAATTTCCGCTTGTTGCTGACTTAACTAAGCAGATTGCTAGAAATTTTGATGTACTTTATGCAGAAGCAGTTGCCCTTCGTGGTTCGTTCTTGCTTGATGCTGATGGAACAGTTCGCCATGCTGTGGTTAATGATTTACCACTAGGTAGAAATATAGATGAAATGTTAAGAATGGTTGATACTATGCTTTTTACAAATGAGCATGGTGAAGTTTGTCCTGCAGGATGGAATAAGGGCGATGAAGGTATGAAAGCTAACCCTAAAGGCGTGGCTGAATATCTTGGTAAAAACGAAGCTAAACTTTAATTTCTTAGTATAAAGCCTCTTCATGAGGCTTTTTCTTCATTTTTATTCTTTAATTGAAATTCATAAATTTTCTACTATAATTTTACACACATATTAAAATTTTTACTTAGGCTAAAATATGGCAGGCGAAGATCAAGAAAAAACAGAAGAACCCACGTCCAAAAAGATAGAAGATGCGCGTAAAGAAGGTAATGTTCCAAAGTCTCAAGATGCGGCAGCTATTGTAACTTTGATAATTGGAGTAACTATAACTTTACTTATGATGAGTTTTATGGGCGAGAGAATTGTAAATTTATATAGATACTATCAAAGTTTTATTGGTGTTGAATTTGATTTGCGTATTATTCAAGCCATTATGATTAAAAGCATTTTTGAGGTTTTAATTATTCTTGCACCTATTGTTTTAAGTATTATGATTGCTGGGGTTTTGGGAAATATTATGCAATTTGGTTTTATTTTTACAACTAAACCTATTATGCCAAATTTAGGAAAAATCAATCCTCTAAAAGGTTTAAAAAACCTTTTTTCATTGAAAAAAATTGTTGAAAGTATAAAAATTATTTTAAAAGTGGGTATTGTTTTTACTATAGCTTTTATAGTTTTACTTAAATTTATGCAAGAGCTTCCAAGAGTTGAGCTTTATACTATGGTTGCACAGCTTACTTGGCTAAGAGACAGAGCTATTGTTTTAGCAGCTATTGTTATAGTTGCTTTTTTAATTATTGCTGTTTTAGATGTTTTTTTGGTGCGTTTTCAGTATTTTAAAGGTTTGCGTATGAGCAAACAAGAAATAAAAGATGAGTATAAACAAATGGAAGGAGATCCTCAAGTTAAAGGTAGAATTCGTAGACTTCAAATGGAAGCTGCGCGTCGTCGTATGGTTCAAGATGTTGCAGGTGCGGATGTGGTGATCACAAACCCAACGCATTATGCCGTAGCTATTCGTTATGATACAAGTAAAGAACAAGCCCCTAGGGTTGTTGCCAAAGGAGTGGATTTTCTCGCGCTTCGCATAAAACAAGTTGCCTATGAAAATAATGTTGTAGTTTATGAAAATCCTCCTTTAGCAAGGGAGCTTTATAAAGCTTGCGATGTTAATGATCTTATTCCTAGGGAAATGTTTAAAGCTGTAGCTGAGGTGCTAGGATTTGTTTATAATACAAATAATAAGAGTCGTTTAGCTGGTCAAGTAAAAAAAGGAAGCTAAAACTTTTAAGGTATTTTAGTTCCTATTTTGTTAATAAGCTCAAGAACCGATTTTTGAGTACTTGTATCTGCTGTATCGACTTTAAAATATATTTCTACTCTATTATTTTCTAAGGCTTGCGGATTTCCATTGATGGGATTATTAAGCCCATAGCTTTTAATGCTAATATTTTTTAAATTTGCTCCACCTTCTATAAAATATTTTAATACATTTTCTGCTCTTTGGTAGGCGAGCTCATAACTTCTTATAATAGAGTCGCTATTGTCTGTATAGCCTCTAATTTCTATTTTTGCTTGAGGTGGTAAATATGTTGTTAGTTCAGCCATACGTTTTAAATAATCTTGTATATCAGCTGAAACAATTTGAGCGCTACCTCTTTCAAATTCAACTTTAGATGGAAGGTTAAGAGCAATCTGATTGTCGCTTTGATCTAGAGCTGCTTGAAGACGTTTGATAGTTTCTTGCTGTGTCATAGTCATTTGTTTTAACGATTTGAGTTCATCACTTTCTTCTTTTGCTGCACCTTTATATTTTTCTTGGGTTTTACTCTCTTCTTTGACTGTTTGAGTAGAGGTATAATCAAAGATTTTAACAAATTCGGTTTTTAAAGCCTCTACTTTAGCAGGATTTGTTTTGGAAATTGCCCAAAGAGCAATAAAAAGTGCCAAAAGCAAACTTAGAAAGTCTGCATAAGGCACGGCCCATTTTTCACCTGCAGGACATTCTGGACATTTATGTTTTTTAGCCATTTTTAACCTTTGTCAAATTGTGAAATTTTTGGATCATCGTGACTTAAGAAATTAAAAAGCTTAGCTTCCAAATCTCTAGGGTTTGCACCTTCTGCAATTCCTTTTATGGCTTCAGTGATGACAATTTGCTCTTTTACAAGATCCATTCCATTAGCTTTCATTTTTCTTCCCCAAGGTGCAAAAAGCGCATAAGCACCAAAAATCCCAGTAACCGTAGCTGTAAAAGCACCTGAAATACCCGCTGCCATTGCTTGGGGATTGTCTAGCAATTTAAGAGCTAGAATAAGACCAAAAACCGCTCCAACAAGTCCCATGGTAGGGCAAGTTTCTCCAAATACTATCCAATATTCTGCGCATTCTTTATAATGCTCTTCAAGTTGTTCGGTTTGTATTTCCATGCTTTCGTGAATTTCTTCAAAGCTTTTACCGTCTACAAGCATCATCATAGCATTTTTTAAAAATTCATTTTCAATCTCATTGGTTCTTGATTCTAATGCTAAAAGTCCATCTCTTCTTGCAATAATAGCAAATTCTATTAACTGGGCTATCCTTTCAGGTAGATTTACGCCAGAGCCTTTAAAGACAACTTTGAGTTCTTTATAAGCTGCTTTTACAATTTTTTTATGTGTAGAAGTCATTGCACAAAATGCAGCTGTTGGCATAACTATAAGAAAGGAAGAAAGATGTATAACATGTAAAGGATTACCACCTTCTAGTATATCTCCTACTGAAATACTAGTAACTGCAAGCACCATTCCCAGTATGGTTGAAAGATCCATATAAATATCTCCTTGATTATTTTAAATCGCCCCAATTTTTGGCAATACTTGAGCTTGTTTTTAATTTTACTTTTAATTTTACTATATTTTCCATAATATCTCTAGTTTTTTTTACAAAATTTTCACATAAATCATCTTTTACTTCAAAAATTAATTCATCATGAATTTGTAAAATAAGCTTTTTGTCTTCATTTAATTCTTTATTGATTTCTAGCATTGCAAGTTTGATTACATCTGCTGCTGAACCTTGCAAGATTGAATTAATGCTTTCTCTTTCATACATGGCAATTTGCATAGGTTTTGCATTTTCAAAATCAAAATAACGCTTGCGACCGCTTAAAGTAGCGATAAAACCATTTTGTTTAGCTTCGTTTTTAACTGTTTCAAAATATTTTTTAATGCTAGTAAAATTTTCAAAATATTTTTCTATGTAAGATTTGGCTAAATGAGCTTCTATTTTTAAATTTTGACTTAAAGTTTTATAGCCCATGCCATAAATAAGTCCAAAATTTATACTTTTTGCAACACTTCTGGTTTCATAATTGCTTTCTCCAAAAATCATTATAGCTGTTCTTGCATGTATATCTTCATCATTGGCAAAAGCATTTAAAAGTTTTTCATCTTCGCTAAAATGCGCAAGCATTCTCAGTTCGATTTGGGAATAATCAAGAGAGATAAAACTAAATCCATCTTTAGCTACAAAACAAGATTTATAATCTTTTGCGTATTGTCCGTGTGCAGGAATATTTTGCAAATTTGGATCTTTAGATGAAAGGCGACCCGTTGCAGTGCCAGTTTGTAAAAAACTTGAATAAATGCGTGAATTTTTATCTTTTAACGCTAGTTTTAACAAAGGTTCGCAATAAGTGGAATAAAGTTTGGCAAGTTCTCTATAATCTAAAATTTTAGCAATTACAGGATGTTTATCTAAAAGTGCATTTAAAACTTTTTCATCGGTAGAATATCCTGTTTTTCCTTTTTTTCCACTTGGAAGTTTAAGTTTTTCAAAAAGTATATCACCTACTTGTTTAGGTGAGTTTAAGTTAAATCTATCCTCACAAAGAGTATAAATTTCTTCACTTAAATTTTTGATTTCATTTTCAAATTTTTTCATAAGGACTTCAAGTGCATTTGTATCAAGCTTTATGCCATTTTCTTCCATCATCATAATGATTTTAATGAAATCAAATTCACAGTTTTTAGCAAGTTCTAATAAAGGAGTTTCAAGATTTTTTAAAAAATAAAGATAAAATCTTAACGTGATATAAGCATCTTCTGCTGCGTATTTGCAAGCTTTTTCAAGTTCTACGCTTGCAAAATTTTCTCCTTTTTTAACAAGACTTTCAAAATGTAAGGTTTCATAATTAAAAAGTCTTAAGGCTAAATCATCCATATTTACTCTTAAAGAAGGATTTTTAAGCCATGCTAAAATCATTGTATCTGCGTATTTTTGAGGCAAATTTAATCCAAAATTATTTTGAATGATTTTAAAATCATATTTGAGATTGTGCCCTATAACAAAATGATCAAAGATTAGTTCTATAGCTTTTTTGGCACTTTGCAATGAGATTTGCTCACCTACTCCAAGATAATTATGAGTTAAAGGCACATAAAAGGCTTCGTTTTCACTCATACAAAAACTAAAACCAACAATTTTTGCCTCTTTTGTATCAAGTCCTGTAGTTTCGGTATCAAAAGCAATAATACTTTCTTTATCAAGAGTATTTAAAATTTCAAAAAGTTTGTTTTCATCTTGTATTAAAGTGGCTTTAAAACCTAAATTTTTATCTTTATTATCAGGATTTTGACGCAGTTTTTTAAGCAAAGCATTAAGTTCGTAATGTTCTAAAATTTCAAGTATTTTTAAAAGAGGTTCTTCATCAGGATAAGTGGCTTTTTCTATGAGATTTTGCACTTCTAAATTGTCATACAAAGAAGCTAATTTTTTGCTTAAAAATGCATTTTCCTTACCCTCTAAAAGCAAGTTACGACTTCTTTCGTTGCGTATTAGAGTTAAATTTTCATAAATTCCTTCTATGCTGCCAAATTCATCAAGTAAGGTTTTGGCTCCTTTTGCGCCTATACCTTTAACGCCTGGAATATTATCAGAACTATCTCCGCAAAGAGCTAAAAAATCTCTGATTTGATGAGGTTTTACTCCGTATTTTTCTAAACACGCTGCTTCATCATAGTCGTTTTTAGAAATAGGACTGTAAATGCTTGTTTTACCATCTTTTATGAGTTGATAAAGATCTTTATCTTGAGTGATAATGCGTACAAAAATATCCCTATCTTCACAAGTTCTTACAAAAGAAGCGATGATATCATCGGCTTCATAACCTTCCCTAGAAACGCTTATAAAACCCATTTTTTCTATCATCTCTATGCAAATTGGAATTTGTTCTAGAAGTTCAGGTGGTGGTGGAGTGCGATTTTGTTTGTAGTTTGGATCAATTTCGCTACGAAAAGTTTTTCCTTTGGAGTCTAATGCAAAAACAATATAATCACTTTTGTGTTCATTTTTTAAGCTATAAATAAAATTTGCAAAACCGCTAATCATTCCACTAGCTTGTCCTTGTGAATTTTTAAAACCTTTTAATGCGTAGTAAAGTCTGAAAAAAAATCCAAAAGTATCAATAATAGTTAAAGTTTTCATAATAATTTCTTCTTTGATAAAATATATTTTTGGGTTATATTATTTCAAAATTTTGCTTAAAATGTCTACAATTTAAGATCTTTAAGCAAAAACACTGCAATTTTTAGCCATAATTACAAATTATTTATAAAAAAATATATTAAAATATAAGGATAATGTAATGACAAATCAGCAAATTGATGGAATTGCGGATAAGAATTTTAATACACCTGAAGGTAGGAAAGTTTTTAAAAAGGCAGTTTTTTCTTGCTGGTTGGGAACTGCTATGGAATATGCAGATTTTGCACTTTATGGTTTAGCAGCTGCAACAATTTTTTCAGAAGTGTTTTTTCCTGAGCAAACTCCAGTAATTGCACTTTTGCTTAGTTTTGTAACTTATGGCATAGGTTTTATTGCAAGACCTATTGGGGCTTTGTTTTTTGGTTATTTAGGTGATAAACACGGAAGAAAAAATGTTATGATGGCTACAATAGCTTTAATGGGAATTTCAACTACTCTTATAGGTTTTATTCCAAGCTATGCAGTGATTGGTGTTTGGGCGCCTATTTGTTTGGTTGCATTACGTTTTATGCAGGGTTTTGGCGCAGGAGCTGAACTTTCAGGTGGAACAGTTATGCTTGGAGAATATGCTCCTAGCAAGAGAAGAGGGCTTGTTTCTTCTGTGATTGCCTTAGGATCAAATAGCGGAACTTTGCTTGCGTCTTTTGTATGGCTTTTGATGGTACAAATGGATGAAGCGAGTTTTAAAGAATGGGGTTGGAGAGTTCCTTTTATGGGAAGTATTTTAATCGCTCTTTTTGCTGTATATATTCGTTTTCATGTCAAAGAAACCCCTGTTTTTGAAAAGCAAAAAAATGAAATGATGAAATTGCGTCTTAATAACGAAAAGCATATGAAAAAAGATGAAAGAAGTTTTTGGCAAAGAAGTCGTGCTTTTTGGACTATGGTGGGCTTAAGAATAGGCGAAAACGGACCTTCTTATCTTGCGCAAGGTTTTATTGTAGGTTATGTGACTAAAATTTTACTTTTAGACAAATCAGTTGCCACTACAGCGGTAATGATAGCTTCATTGGCGGGTTTTTTGGTTATTCCTTTGGCAGGTTATTTAAGTGATAGATTTGGAAGACGTATTACTTATAGAATGTTTTGTTTGCTTTTGATGATTTATGCTTTTCCTGCTTTTATGCTTTTAGATAGTAAAAATGAAATTATTGTGATTTTAACTATTATTGTAGGTATGTCTTTAGCATCTTTAGGGATTTTTGGTGTACAAGCGGCTTGGGGTGTAGAACTTTTTGGGGTAAAAAACCGTTATACAAAAATGGCTTTTGCTAAGGAGCTAGGTTCTATTCTTTCAGGAGGAACAGCGCCTATGGTGGCTTCTGCTTTGCTTGCGTATTATGGCACTTGGTGGCCTATCGCAACGTATTTTGTATTAACTGCAGGTATAGGTTTTGTGACTACATTTTTTGCGCCAGAAACTAGAGGCAGAGATTTAAATAAAATAGAAGATGCGATATGAGACTTATTTTAGACACGGATATAGGCAATGCTATTGCAGGAGCAAATACCGATGATGGTTTAGCGCTTGCTTTGATTTTGGCATCTAAAGAAATCAAACTTGAAATGCTAAGCACAATTTGCGGTAATGTTCCAAGTCTTGTTGCCTATAGCGTGGCTAAGGATTTATTTAAACGTTTAAATTTAAATATCCCCGTTTATTTAGGAGCGAATGAAGCCTTAAAAGAACCAAGTAAAGCTTGGCGTCAAAGACTTGATGAAAGTGTAAAAAATTTTAAACTCGAATATCTTTGGGAAAATATAAAAAGTCCTGAAATTTTAGAAAATATAAATCCTGATGCGATTTTTAAAATGGGTGAGTTGGTGGGTAAAAATCCTAAAGAAATTTCTATTTGTGCGATAGGACCTTTGACAAATATCGCTATGGCTATGAAAATTTTTAAAGATTTTGATATAAATCTTAAAGAGCTTTTTATTATGGGCGGTAGTTTTGATATGCCTTATTACACTAAAGATACAAATTTTGGTTTCGATCCTGAGGCGGCTAGTATAGTGTTAAATTCAAGAGCTAAAATTACACTCGTACCTTATAATGTAACCATGCAGACTTTATTGACTCATGAGGATTTAAAAGAGTTGCAAGCTAAGAATATTTTATGCGATTTTATCGTTGAAACTTTAGGCGTTTGGATTGATTATGCTTCTAAAACACGTGGTACAAAGGGAACTTGGATACATGACGCTTTAACGATAGCTTACGCATTAGATTCTAGTATTGCAGATTTTGATGAGTGTTATGCTGATGTTATTTGCGATAGTTCTTTGGCAAGAGGTATGAGTTGGCGTTGCTTTAAAGAACCAAAAATGAGTATGGGGATGGATTTAAGCACTAAAAATTGTGTTAAAATTTTAAAAAATGTAGACAATGCAAAGCTTTTAAAACTTATAAAAGAGAGGCTTTTAAAAGGAGTTTGCTATGAAAATTATGAAAGCATAACGACTTAATTTTCCAAGTAAGATAAAAAATATAGTTTTTAAAAAAGAATATTTCGCAAAACCAAGTCCTAAGGCAAAAAGATCTCCCACTAAAGGTAAAAAGCTTAAAAAAGCAAATATACTTCCAAATTTGGCAAAATTAGCATTGAAATTTTCTAATTTTTTCAAGGATTTGCTAAAGTATTTTTCTAAAATTTTTTGCTTACCAAGATAAGCCAAGCCATAAGTACTTAAACTTCCTAAGGTATTACCCAAAGTAGCTACGATAAGCACTAAATTTGGATTAAAATCAAGTTTTATAAAGCCTAAAACAAAGGCTTCGCTTGCCAAAGGTAATAGTGTGCTTGAAAGAAAACACACTATAAAAAGTCCTAAATAACTTATATCATTATATAAAAAATCAAACATAAAATTATGATTTTTGTGTATTTTTAAGCTCTAAGTCTAGATAATATCCTGTGTAAGAACGGGTTTTTTTGTGTTCTTTAGCGACTTTTTCCACGCTTCCTGTGCTAATAACCTTGCCGCCTTTAACTCCGCCTTCAGGCCCCATATCGATGATATAATCAGCATTTTTAATCACATCTAAATTATGCTCTATCACAAAAACCGAATTTTTAAGATCAACTAAATGTTGTAAAACTAAGATGAGTTTATTAACATCTTCAAAATGCAGTCCTGTTGTAGGCTCATCAAGTATATAAAGGGTTTTTCCTGTATCGCTACGACTTAGTTCTTTGGCAAGTTTGATTCTTTGTGCTTCACCTCCACTTAAGGTGGTGGCATTTTGTCCTAGGGTTAGATAATCTAAGCCCACTTTTACTAGAGTGTCTAATTTTTGTTTGATTTTAGGAACGGCTGTAAAAAATTCACTCGCTTCTAAAACACTCATATTTAAAATTTCACTGATATTTTTGCCTTTATATTTGATTTCTAGCGTGGCATCATTGTAGCGTTTGCCCCCGCAAGTATCACAAACCACCATAACATCAGGTAAAAAATGCATTTCTATTTTGATTTCTCCATCTCCGCTACACTTCTCACATCTTCCCCCTTTTACATTAAAAGAAAAGCGTCCTGCTTTATAACCACGCATTTTAGCTTCTTTAGTGGCGGCAAAAAGATTTCTGATTTCATCCATAGCGCCTGTATAGGTGGCAGGATTTGAACGTGGTGTGCGTCCAATTGGGCTTTGATCAAGATAAATAACTTTATCAAGTTTTTCAAGTCCTTCTATTTGCACCCCACCAAGTTTTTTAACTTTTTTAGCCCGGTTTAATTCCTCTTGTGCAAAAGGAAGTAGGGTTTGAAGTATCAAAGAACTTTTTCCAGAACCTGAAACTCCTGTTATAGCGACTAAATTTTGTAAAGGAAATTTTACGCTTAAATCTTGGATATTGTTAATATTTACATTTTTAAGTTCAAGCCATTCTTTTTGTGCTCTGTTTTGAAGTTGTGAAATTTGTTTTTTCCCATTCATATAAAGTGCAGTTTCGCTTTTGCTTTTTAAAAGTTCTTTATAAGTTCCACTAAATACAACCTCACCTCCAAATTTTCCTGCTTTTGGGCCAATATCCACAATAAAATCTGCTTCTTCTATAGTCATTTTATCATGCTCTACGACAATTAGGGTATTGCCCTTTTGTTGTAAATTTCTTAAAGTTTTAATCAGTTTTGCAGTATCTCTTTCATGAAGTCCTATGCTAGGCTCATCTAAGACATACATCACTCCGCTTAAACCACTGCCAATTTGTGAAGCTATGCGGATTCTTTGTGCTTCACCCCCACTAATCGTTCTTGCATCGCGCCCTAAGGAAAGATAACCTAGCCCCACATCATACAAGAAAAACAATCTTTCGTTGATTTCTTTTAGGATAGGTTTAGAAATAAGTTTTTGTTGCTCGCTTAAATAAGAAAAATTTTTCTCATCTGCAAAAAAGGCCGTACTATCTTCTATGCTCATATCTAAAATTTCACCCAAGCCTTTTTTGGCTACTTTCACGGCTAAACTTTCGGGTTTTAAACGATGCCCACCGCAGTCTTTACAAATTTTTTCACTCATATATTCGGCTAAATCTTTTTCATCTTTTAGCATTTCATAAGCCATTTTAACCACGCCTTCAAAAGTGCGTTTTAGACGATTTCTTTTCCAAAGAAATTCTATAGTTTTGGCATTACCATACAATACAAGGCGTTTTTGTTCTTCGCTTAATTGCATAAAAGGTATTTTGATAGGAATTTCATTTTGTTCGCAAAAGGCGATTAGGAATTTATAATAATAACTTTTGTTAAAACCATACATGATTTTAACAGCACCATTTTCGAGGCTTAAATTTTCATCGATGATTTTTTTCATATCTAAAGTATAACGAATTCCAAGTCCATCACAAGCTTCACATGCTCCTTTTGGAGAATTAAAAGAAAAGCTTAAAGGTTCAAGTGGAACAAAGGAAATTTTACAATCAAAACAAGCTGAATGCTCGCTAAAATGATAGTGTTTATTAAGGTTTATTTCTTCATGATTTAAAACTTCTATTTCTATTTCTCCAAAGCTTTCTTGTAAACCTTTTTCTATATCGCTTGCAAGGCGAGAAAGTAAATCTTCTTGAATTTCAAGTCTATCTATGACAAGTTTAATGGTGTGTTTTTTGGTTTTAGCCAGTTCAATTTCTTCATCAAGTCTTACTAAAACTCCATCGATTTGAGCTCTTACATAGCCTTTGTTGCGTAAATTTTCAAGTAAATCTGCATAAGTTCCTTTTTTTTCTCGTATGAGTGGAGCGTAGATGATGATTTTTGCACCTTTTGGAAATTTTAAAATTTCACTGACTATATCACTTGCACTCATAGATGAGATTTTTTGTCCACATTGATGACAATGTTGAATACCTACTCTTGCATATAAAAGTCTTAGATAATCATAAATTTCAGTGATGGTTCCTACGGTAGAGCGTGGGTTTTTAGAAGTGGTTTTTTGATCTATAGCAATGGCTGGGGTTAAACCTTCGATTTTATCAACATCAGGTTTGCCTACCTTATCTAAAAATTGTCTAGCATAAGCGCTTAAACTTTCTATATAACGGCGTTGTCCTTCAGCATAAAGAGTTCCAAAAGCAAGGGTTGATTTTCCACTCCCACTCAGTCCTGTAAAAACAATGAGTTTGTTTTTGGGAATTTCAAGGTGGATATTTTTTAGGTTATTTTCTCTTGCACCAATGATTTTGATGGTATCGTTCATAGTCTTTCCTAAACATTAAATAAATTTAAGATTTTAGCATAATAATATTAAAAGAACTTGGATAAATCCAAGTTAAAAATTTATAAGATTTAGCTTATTAAGTAAAGAGTGGGTGGTTCCAAGTATTGATAAGGCATATACGCAAAGTAAAATTTTTCTATGAGCTGAAATATGCATTTTTTCTATGATTTTAATTCCTATAAAAACTCCAACCATAGAAGCTATACCTACTAGTATTCCTTTATGAATAACTTCAGAGTCTATAACTCCAGAATTTGAAAAAGATATAATACCAGAGACTGAAGCAAAAATAACAAAAAACAAGGATAAAGAAACAACTTTTTTACTATCATAGCCTAAAAAATAAGCTAAAATCGGAGCAATTAAAAGTCCACCACCAATTCCCAAAGAAATAGCAAAAATACCAGTAAAAGCTCCAGCAATAAATAAAATGACATTCTTTACCCAAACGCTTCTTTGATTTTGCACAATGTTTTCTTTAATTCCAAAAGCATATTTGATAAAAAATATACAACTTACCGCCAAAAATACGCTAGTAAGAGCTACATCGCTTAAAGCTTTTAAAAGCATTCCGCTAAAGCTTGCCCCTATGAGCCCTCCAAAACCTATCATAATACCATCTTTAAGATTTAGATTTTTTTTCTTATAATTAATATAAGAGCCAAAAACTGCTGCAAAAATCATTTGCAATACTGAAATTCCGATAGCATGGTGAGCACTTGCTCCAAGTGCGAACATAGAAGGAACGATAATCATACCTCCACCAATGCCAAAAAGTCCAGAAGCAATACCTGAAATGATTCCTATGATTAGATAAGGTAAATCTGTGATTTCCATAGCTTTTCCTAAAAAATATTAAATATTTCAAATACGGAATAATTTTATCTTATTAAGCTAAGTATTATCTTAGTTTTTTATAAAAATAGAATATTTTTTTGGTAACTTTAAGCATCGTAAAAATGTTTCAAAATATTATAAAATATAAAGATTTTATAATATTTATTTTAAATTTAAAGCAAATTTTATATTTATTGATTAAAATTAATTTAGACTTTAAAAATTTTCATAAAAGTCTTAATTTTTGAAATATTTTATAAGAAAGGTAAAAGATGAGTGAAAATGGTTTTTTTAGTAGTTCTTTGATTTTAAAACTTACACATACTCTTCGCTCTTGGCGTTTCTAAACTTCTTTTTATCTAAATTTTTTCTTTAATGTTATTTTAATTTATTTTAATTTTTAAAAAGGTTTATTATGTTTGTTAAAAATGTAAATTTTTATTACAGACAAATCCTTGAAAAATTTGAAAATTCTTATTTTGCAGAGGATTTGACTAAGGTAATTATAGGGATTGATTGTGATTATTTAGATGCTAATGAATTATCCTTTAGCGAGTTTAAGGCAAAATATTATGAAGCTTTAAGCAAGAATAAAATTTGCGATTTTGCTGGATTTTTTGGAGTTTTTAGTGCAAATTTTGTATCTTTGTTTGAAAAAATTCCACTTTCTTCTAAGAAAAATTATGATTTTCCTTTATTTTTATTCGCCAATGCTAAAGCTTATTTGATTTATGAGAAAAATAGTAAGATATTTTTTAAATTTGGCGCTTCAAAATATTTTGAATATTTAAAAGATGATATTGAGCCAATAAAAACGAAGCAAAAAAATGATTTTGAAATTTTAAACTCTTTAGAAGATGAAAAAAATGATTTTTTAAAAATGTGTGAAAAAGCTAAAGAATATCTTTTAAGTGGAGATATTTTTCAAGTGGTCTTAAGTAAGCAACTTTGTATCAAGCATCAAGTAAATGCTTTTGATTATTATGAGAGTTTAAGTGTTTTAAATCCAAGCGCTTATATGTTTTATTTTCCAAGTAAATATGGTGTTGTTTTGGGTTCTTCTCCAGAGTTTTTATTAAAAATTAAAAAAAGAGAGATTTATTTAGCCCCTATTGCTGGAACTAGAAATTTGGAAAATAACTGCGATCTTTTGGCTTTAGAAAAAGATCTTTTAAGTGATGAAAAAGAACTTAGTGAACATAAGATGCTTGTAGATTTAGCAAGAAATGATGCTTCTAAATTTGGCACTCAAACAAGGGTGGAAAATCTTTTTTCTATTATTAAAAATAAATTTGTCATGCATATAGTGAGTGAAGTGTATGCCAATATGAAAGAAGATGCGAGTATTTTCGATGTGATTGAAGCAGTTTTTCCAGCGGGAACTTTAAGTGGAGCTCCTAAAATAAGAGCTTTAGAGATCATTAGTGAGCTTGAAGATTGTGATCGTGGAGTTTATGGTGGTGCGGTAGGATTTTTAAATTTCAATGAAGATATAACTTTAGCGATTTTAATCCGTTGCGCTTTTTTTACTCAAGATAAGGCTTATTTGGCAAGTGGGGCGGGTATTGTTTTGCAAAGTGAGAGTCAAAAAGAATATGCAGAAATTTGTGCTAAACGCAAGGCACTTTTGGTAGCTTTTGAAAAATTAAAAAAGGAAAATCAATGATACTTTTAATTGATAATTATGATTCTTTTGTTTTTAATGTTAAAAGCATGTTAGAACAACTCAGCAATGATGAAATTTTAGTAAGAAGAAATGATGAAATTTCTCTGAGTGAAATTAAAAATTTAAATCCTACTCATATTATTTTAAGCCCTGGTCCAAAACATCCCAGTCAAAGTGGGATTTGTCTTGAAATTTTTAAAGCAAGGCTTAATATCCCTGTTTTGGGCATTTGCTTAGGACATCAAGCTTTAGCTTTAGCTTTTGATTCTTTAGTGGTTAAGATGCAAGAGCCTATGCATGCAAAAAATTCTTTGATAAAACAATGCAAGGAAAATGAATTATTTTCTAATTTGCCTTCAAATTTTAGCGTGATGCGTTATCATTCTTTAGAGGTTAAACAGCTTAGTGATGAGCTTGAAATTTTAGCCCTTGATGAAAAGGGTGTGATTATGGCTTTGGGACATAAAAATTTACCTTATTATGGTGTGCAATTTCATCCTGAAAGCTATTTTAGTGAATATGGCTTACAGCTTTTTTCTAATTTTTTAAAACAAGATATAAAAAAATCACAAAAACAAGAAAATCCTTTAAGTTTTTATTTGCAAAAAATGAGTGAAAATCATTTTTTACAAAGCGATGATTTTGAGCAAATTTGTAAGATTATTATGTCTAAAGATTATGAAATTTTGCAAGTGGTGGCTTTGTTGATTTTAATCACGGAAAAGTCTTTAAACGAAAAATCTTTAAGTGCTTTTGTAAGACAAATTTTAAGATATTCTCAAACTTTTAGTGATGAGAGTGAGATGATTGATATTTGTGGAACGGGTGGAGATGGTTTTAAAAGTATCAATGTTTCTACGACTAGTGCTTTTATTTTAGCAGCTTTAGGAGTAAAAGTAGCCAAACACGGAAATCGTGCCATTTCAAGTTCTAGTGGAAGTACAGATGTGTTAGAAGCTTTAAATATACCTACTCCAAATACTTTAGAATTAGCTTTAAAACAACTAAACAATCAAGGGCTTAGTTTTTTACATGCTCCATTTTTCCATCCTTTAGTAGGAGAACTTAAAGAGATTAGATCAAGGCTTGGAGTAAGAACGGTTTTTAATGTTTTAGGTCCTTTATTGCACCCTAATTTAAAGTTAAAATATCAACTTATGGGAAATTATCACGCACCTGTGCATAGGCTTTTGATAGAGGTTTTAAAAAATTTAGGACGCAAAAAAGCTTTAGTGGTAAGAGGAAATGATGGTATGGATGAGCTTAGTATTTGCGATGAAAGTAAAATTTATGAGCTTTGTGAAGGAGAAATTTTAGAGTATTCTATCTGTCCTGAACAATTTGGTTTTAAAAGAGCTTTTCATAGTGAAATCATAGGGTCTAGTGCATATGAAAACGCTAAGGATTTAAAAGATATTTTAAGTGGTAAAATGCAAGGGGCAAAATTTGATTTAGTAGTTTTAAATGCTATGTTTGCACTTTATACAGCCAATAAAGCAAGTTCGCCTTTAGTGGCTAAAGATATGATTTTAGAAGCCATTTATTCAGGTAAAGTTATAGAGTATTTTAAGGAGTATCAAGCTTATGCTAAAGCTTAAAATTTGTGGCATTAAAGATGAAAAAAATGCTAAAGATTTAGCTTTTTTAAATATTGATTTTTTTGGACTTATTTTTGCTAAAAGTCCAAGAAGAGTGAGTTTAAATCAAGCAAGAAATTTAAGTGCAATTTTTCATGAGAAAGATAAAAAAGTTGTTGGTGTTTTTGTAGATGAAAATTTGGAACAAATTTTAAGATGTATTAAAGAAGTTAAGCTTGATGGGATGCAAATTTATCGCACTATTACCAAAGAAGAATTTAAAATTTTAAAGGTGCAAAATGTTTTTGTTTGGCAGGTGATAAGTGTGGAAAATAGTTTAGATTTAAAAAGTGAAATTTTTGCTGATTTAGTGCTTTTTGATGCTAAGGGAATTTTAAAGGGCGGTAATGGAATAAGTTTTAATTGGACTTTATTAAGTTCTTATACTAAAGATTTTGCATTAGCTGGAGGCATAGGTTTGGATAATATTCATAAGGCTGTAAAAACAGGAGCTAAAATTTTAGATCTTAATTCAAAACTTGAAGATGAAAAAGGCTTAAAAGATATCAACAAAATAAAACAAATTTTAAAGGAGCTGAAAAAATGAAAAAAGCGTATTATGGGGATTTTGGTGGGCAGTTTTTGCCTGAAAGTGCAATGTTTGCTTTAAATGAGCTAGAAAGTGCTTTTTTGAAATTTTCTAAAGATAAACTCTTTAAAAAAGAATTAAACGATCTTTTAAAAACTTATGTGGGGCGTCCTACTCCGCTTTATTTTGCTAGAAATTTAAGCAAAAAATATCAGCATGAAATTTATTTAAAACGCGAGGATTTAAATCATACTGGAGCACATAAAATCAATAATGCCATCGCTCAAGCCCTTTTAGCAAAAAAAATGGGAAAGAAAAAAATCATAGCAGAAACAGGAGCAGGTCAACACGGGCTTGCAACAGCCACTGCGGCAGCACTTTTAGGACTTGAATGTGAAATTTATATGGGGGCAATCGATGTGCAAAGGCAGGCTTTAAATGTTTATAAAATGGAGCTTTTGGGTGCTAAAATTCATGCAGTACAAAGCGGGCTTAAAACTCTAAAAGAAGCTACTACTGCCGCTATTCAAGCTTGGGTTGGAGATATTAAAAATATTTTTTATGTGGTTGGAAGTGCGGTAGGTCCTTATCCTTATCCTAAAATAGTAACGCATTTTCAAAGCATTATAGGAAAAGAATGCAAAATGCAACTTCAAAAACTTAATAAAAAAGTAGATTATATTATCGCAGCTGTTGGGGGTGGAAGCAATGCGGCAGGAATATTTTATGATTTTATCAAAGATGAAAATGTTAAACTTATAGGTATTGAAGCAGGGGGGCTTGGCATTGATACTCCTTATCATGCAGCGACTTTAAATAAGGGGAAAATAGGCATTATTCACGGTATGAAAACCAAGGTTTTACAAGATGATTTAGGCAATATCTTGCCTGTGTATAGTGTTTCTGCAGGGCTTGATTATCCAGGAATTGGTCCTTTGCATGCTTTTTTATTTGAAAGTAAAAGAGCACAATATCATGCTATAAGTGATGAAGAATGTATGCAAGCTTTAAAATTACTCTGTAAAGAAGAAGGTATTATTGCAGCGATTGAAAGTTCGCATGCTTTGGCATTTTTAGAAAAACTTTGTCCAACTTTAAAAAAGAAAAGCGTGATAGTAGTAAATCTTTCAGGCAGGGGAGATAAAGATATGCAAATGATTAGAGATTATAAAAAAGGGGTGATTTATGGTTGATTTTAGAAAATTTTATAAAGAAAATGCAAATGTGGCTTATACGGTTTTAGGTTATCCAAATCTTCAAACAAGTGAAGCTTTTTTGCAAAGATTAGATCAAAGCCCTATTGATATTTTAGAACTTGGTGTTGCTTATAGTGATCCTATTGCAGATGGTGAGATTATTGCAGATGCGGCAAAAATAGCTCTTGATCAAGGTGTAGATATTCATAGTGTTTTTGAGCTTTTAGCTAGAGTAAAAACTAAAAAAGCTTTGGTTTTTATGGTTTATTATAATCTAATTTTTTCTTATGGTTTGGAAAAATTTGTGAAAAAAGCAAAATCTTTAGGGATTTGTGCTTTGATTGTACCTGAATTGAGTTTTGAAGAAAGTGATGATTTGATTAAAGAGTGTGAAAAATATAATATAGCTTTAATCACACTTGTAAGCGTTACAACCCCTAAAGAAAGGGTTAAAAAGTTAGTAAAACATGCTAAAGGTTTTATTTATTTATTAGCAAGTATAGGTATTACAGGTACAAAAAGTGTCGAAGAAGCAATCTTGCAAGATAAAGCAAGAGAAATCAGATCTTTTACAAATTTACCTATTTTTGTAGGTTTTGGTATTCAAAATAATCAAGATGTAAAAAGAATGAGAAAAGTTGCTGACGGAGTGATTGTAGGAACTAGTATAGTAAAGTGTTTTAAACAAGAAAAATTAGATATAATAATGAAAGATATTGAAGAAATTTTCAAAAAATAAAATTTTAAAACATATTTTTATTTTATATTTACTATAATTTTAAATTAAGTTTTTTATAAAGGTGGTAGCTATGTTAAAGATTCTTGAGTATTCCATCACTCATTTTTGCGAGCATATCTTAAGACTTCGCATTGAAGCAGCTCAAGATATAAGCGGTGAACTTTATGGAGCGAGTATTCCTATCATGGGCAAAAGCGAAGGAGAATGTAATTTTTATTTATTTTTTCCAAAAGAATTTTTAAAAAAAATTGCAGAAATTTTAATTAATGATGAAAAATTTAAAGAAGATGACTGGTGCGATTTAACTAAAGAATGCGCCAATCAGATTATAGGTTATGCTAAAAATTTGTTAAATGATGCCAAGGGTGATGACGAGTATAAACTCGGAATTCCGGAATATTTAGGAAAAGTTGATTTTTCTGAAATAGTTCTAGATGAAGCTTTAACTTATAAATTTGAAAATTGTTATTTTAGAATAGGATATTGCAAATAATGAGCGATGATATAGAGTTTAATATTCATCATGGGCTTTTACAATCTTATGAAGATATCTTAGATATTACAGTAGATTTTGTAAGCGAGCTTGGAACTACAAATATGAGTGTAGCGGAGCTTTTAAAACTTGAAGTAGGCTCGGTTATTGATCTTGAAAAGCCTGCTGGAGAAAGCGTTGAGCTTTATATCAATAAAAGAATTTTTGGCAAAGGCGAGGTTATGGTTTATGAAAAAAATCTCGCTATAAGAATTAATGAAATTTTGGATTCTAAGACTGTGCTTCAATACTTTAAAAAAGAAATTTAAATGAGATTACTAGTATTATTTTTTTTAATTTTACCTTTATATAGTGTTGAGTTGATTAGTTATAATATCTATGATAGAAATGACCGAGTAGATTTAATGCTTTCTTTTGATAATGCTTATAATGGCAAGATTTCTCAAAAAAAAGAAAAAAATTTAACTCTTTTAACTTTTAGTGATTTAACGTATTCTAAAGATGAATTAAAAGAACTTAACTCTCAACTTGTAGATAAAATTAGTATTAGTTCTAAAAATAATAATACCTATATTATGCTACAAAACAAACAAAATATTAATTTAGAACTTAGTTCTATCAATGATAAATTTGGAGTAAGAATACGAGCTATAGAGCAAGGAAAAGCAAATATCGAATCTGTACCTACAACTACTGTGAATAATTCTCAAGAATTAATGCCTAAACCAAAAAGTACAAGTTTAGAAGGGTATGATTATACAAATTATATCTTGGTAATGCTGATTTTAGTTATTTTGTTAATAGTGCTTTGGTGGTTTAAAAAGACTATGGTTTATAAAAATAACAATGTTTCTAGAGATTTTACTATGATTTTCCAAAGATTTTTAGATAAAAATAATCAACTTGTTGTTTTTGATCACGCTAATAAACGTTATACAATGATAATAGGTAATTCCAATGTGCTTTTAGAAAGTGTTGAAATTCCAGAGGAACAAATAATAAAACATACAGAAAAAACAGAGAAAAATTTTGATTCTTTTTTTGAAGAGAATAAAAAAAGAATTCAAAATCTTATAGAGCAGCGTCAAAAAGGTAAAAAATCTTAAATTTTTTGATTGATTGCTAATGCTATGGTAGCTGGTTTTGCAATTTTTTTGAGCTCATCTTTGGGTAAATTAAGAATTTTGTTTTCTTGATATATATAAAGAGTATTGTTTGCAAAAGCAAAATCAATCTTATCTTCATTTGTGCTTAAAGTTTTAGCTAGGCACAAAATAAAATTAAGCCATGAAATGGTATGAATATTGGGTAAAAGTTGTTTATAGGGTTCAAGATTATAAGGATTAACTTTTTTTCCATTAAGCTTAATAATGCTAGCAATTAAAGCTTTTTCTTTATGTGAAAATCCATAATTTAATCCACCTAGTACAAAATGAGCAGAGTGTTCATTAGCAAAATAGAAATTTAAATATTCTCCAATATGGCATAATTTAGCAGCATTTAGTAAAGTATGCTTATAGTTATCGTTAAGTTTATGAAGATTTTTAAGGGTTGTAAAAATTTGCAGAGCAAAATGTGGAGTTTTATTTTTTTGTTTTGATTGTAAAAATTTATCTTGTAAACATTTTAAACTGGGATTGAAATTTGGTGGAAAAGTGATTTTAGGACGAAGCAAATCTTGTAAATAAACTCCTTCTCTGATTCCAACCCCACTCGTGATAACTTGTTTGGCTTTTATTTTTTCCGCAATCTTTAAAAAAATAAATATACCCTCTTTAATGGTATCAAAACGATCCTTTTTTATGCCAAAATTGATTAAAGAGTCTAAGTTTGAATTAAAAATTTTTAAAATATGTCCTTTTTCTTCATCTAGCATATAGCGAAAATCATGTAAATTTTTCAGTGGATAGGAATTTTTTTGCATAATGGAATTAGATATTGCTCTTAAGCTTCCACCTATTGCAATAAGGTTTTGATTGCAAAATTCTTTAGGAATTTGTTCTAAAATTGGTTTTATAAATTCTTCTAAAGAATCCATTTTTCCAGTATCATAGAACAATTCTTTTAGCCTAACAGTGCCAATATCAAGAGATATACAAGAAATAATTCTATTATTTTTTATTAAACACAATTCACTAGAACCACCACCTATGTCTAAAGTGGTTCCATCCTTAAAAGGACTTAATAAATTTAAAGCCGCAAGACCACCTAAGTAACTTTCGCTTTTTCCATCTATACAGCGTATATTTAAAGACAGATTATCTTTGATTCTTTTAATGAAATTTTTTGAATTTGGGGCATCTCTTAAGGCCGATGTGCCTACTATAAATATTTTTTTGCACTTATGCTTTAAAGCACATTGTTTGAAAAAAGCTAAGGCATTTTCGGCTCTTTGCATGGCTTCTTCTTGGAGAATTTTGCCATTATTATAAGCATTTTCTCCAAGTCTTACTTTGCGTTTGTATTCGCAAGTTGTATAAAAACCATATCTAGAAGTTTTTTCAAAAATCACCATTCTAATGGAGTTTGAGCCAAGATCAACAACGGCTGTTTTTTTTGCCATTAAAATTCTCTATCTCTATGTTTGAGTTTTAATTCTTCTATAGTTTCTACATTATCAGGATCAGGAATGATACATTCATATGGGCAAGCAACAATACAGGCAGGCTCTGAAAAATCATTAACGCACTCTGAACAAAGATCAGGGTCTATTACATAAATTGGACTATTTTCATAAATAGCTTCATCAGGACATTCTTCTCTGCAAGCATCACAACATACGCAGTCTTTTGTAATTAAAAGAGACATCATAACCTTTCAAAAATTTAAAAAATAATTTTAGTTTATACAATAACAAAACTTAAATAAAATATAAAAATAGAAATAAAGATAAATTTTTTGCACCGAAGGTGCAAAATTGTTAAGATTTTTTAGGGAAGCAGAAACGGTATCCTCTACGACGAACTGTTTCTATGGTAGATATGTTTAACGGTTTATCCATTTTTTGACGAATTTGATTGATAGCTACTTCGATAACATTTGGAGTTACTAACTCAGGTTCTTCCCAGATAGCATCTAAAAGTTGTTCTTTGGATACAATTTGATCCGAATGTCTTGCTAAGTGCGTTAAAACTTCAAAAGGTTTTCCTTTAAGTTCTATATCTTGACCTTTATAAGTAATTTTTTCCTCATCTGGATCAATAACTAAGTCTTCAATTTTAATAACATTGGTTCCGCCAAGTCTTAGTCTTGCTTCAATTCTTGCGAGTAGAATATCAAAATCTAAAGGTTTTTTAACAAAATCATCAGCTCCAGCTTTCAAAGCTTTGATTTCTGTTTCTTTGTCTGTTTTTGAAGACATAATCATAACTGAAGTTCTTGGAGATTTATGCTTAATAGTGTTAACAAGTTCAGCTCCATCTCCATCAGGTAAAGTCCAGTTTGCTAAAACTAAATCATAATGTCTAATGCCGATAAAGTATTCTCCATCTTTAAAATTTTCAGAAGAATCGGTTTGATAACCAAATTCATTAAGATTGTCTATAATTGTTTTATTTAGGCTAATCTCATCTTCTATAACTAAAATTCTCATTTGTTCTATCCTTATTAAGAAAAATTTAAAGAATTATATCATAGCTTAAGTAAATGTTTAGATATCTTTAAAAAAAAATTAATATTTTTTTTTCAATTTAACCCCAACTGTAGCATTTTTTATTATATGGGGTTTGAAAATTTTTATGTTAAGATTAGTTAAATTAGGAAAATCTTTTTTTAAATTTAAGCTTACAAAGTCTAAAGACTCTTCAAGGGTGTAAAATTCTTCTTTTTTATACCATTTTTTAATTTTGGTAATTACCTCTGCATAATTTAAAAATTCATTTGCTTTAGCTTTAAGCTTGATAATAATTTTTTGTTTTTTCCTTCTTTCGAAATCTAATATACCGATGATACACTTAAAGTGAAATTTTATTTTTATATGACTTTGCATTCTTCTTTAAAAATCAATCTTTTAATATTAGGTAGATGTTTATATACTATAATAAAAGCGATAATGAAAACGGGTGCATGTGTATGAATTTCTAAGTCATAATTAAATATAAAAGAACTTGCAACAAAAGCAAGTAACGCTGCTAAAGAAGCTAGCGAAGATATTTTGAAAATTTTTCCAATAACTGCCCACACAATAAATGCTGTAAGCACTTCCAATGGAAGCAAAACTATCATAGCACCTGCTCCTGTTGCTATGCCTTTCCCTCCTTCAAATAACAAGTAAATTGAAAAACAGTGTCCAAAAATAGCCAAAACTGCCACGCTCCAAAGCAAAGCTTGATCATAATGAAGAAATTTTAAGATTAGTAAAGGAATAGCTGCTTTTGCAAAATCTAAAATTATTGTAGCAATGGCAAGTTTTTTTGCTAGTTTGGGATTTTTTTCTTTTACTACTCTTAAAACATTGGTTGCCCCTATACTTTTTGAACCTTCTTTTTTGATATCAGTTTTAGCAAAAAATTTAGCTAGGATTAGCCCAAAAGGGATTGAACCTAAAAGATATATAAAAGCGTAAATTATTAAATTTTCCATAATATCCTTTTCAAATCATCTTAAAATTTTAAGATTTATAACTAAAAATTATATCTTGTGAAAATAAATAAACAAAAAATAATTTTTTAAGATAAAAATAGTATTAATTAATTATAAATATTTTTTAATAATATTTATTTTTATTTAAGCTCTAAATGATTATTATTTTATTTTAATTTATCTTTAATAGGAGTTTGTAAATGAAAGTAAAATCATTGCTAATTGCATCCTTAGTTGCTTTTTCAAGCTTAAATGCTGCAAGTCTTATAGATGAAGCTAAAAATTCAGGTCTTGTTGCCTTACCAAAAGATCAAAAAGGCGTTGATGAAATTTTAAAACAAAATGGAGTAAAGGCTAGTGAATTTACTCTTGAAAAAGCAGAGCTTGGTAAAAAGCTTTATTTTGAACCACGCCTTTCAAAAAGTGGTATCATTTCTTGTAATACCTGTCATAATGTAGGACTTGGTGGAACAGATGGAGTCAGTACTGCAATAGGTCATAAATGGACAGCAAATCCTCATCATTTAAATTCACCAACAGTTTATAATGCAGTTTTAAATAATACTCAATTTTGGGATGGTCGTGCAGGAACATTAGCCGATCAAGCTAAAGGTCCAATCCAAGCTGATCCTGAAATGGCAACTCCTGCTAAACTTGCAGTAGAAAAAATTTCATCTTTGCCTGAATACGTTAGTGAGTTTAAAAAAATCTATGGTAAAAGCGGTGTAAATTTTGACAATATTGCTGATGCAATTGCAAATTTTGAAAGAACTTTGATCACTCCATCTCGTTTTGATAAATTTTTAGAAGGCGATGAAAAAGCTTTAACAAAAGAAGAACAAAAAGGCTTAAAGCTTTTTATAGACAAGGGTTGTGTAGCTTGTCATAATGGTGTGAATTTAGGTGGCAATATGCAAGCGTTTGAAGTTGCTGGTAAATATAAATTTGCAAATTTAGGTGATTTTAAAGGTGATGCAAATGGCATGGTAAAAACTCCAACTTTAAGAAATGTTGCTGAAACTGCTCCATATTTTCATAATGGCGCTATTTGGAATCTAAAAGATGCTATTAAGGAAATGGGTAGTGTGCAACTTGGCATTAAAATTTCTGATAAAGAAGCAAAAAGTATTGAAACTTTCTTAAAATCTTTAACAGGAACAAAACCAGCAATTGTTTATCCACAACTTCCTATTTCTACTGAAAAAACTCCTAAACCTGAACTATAAGGTTCCAAACAAGCTCTATTTTTAGAGCTTGTTTAAATTTCTTTATCTTAGCTTTGTTATAATTGTCTTTAAATTTTGCTAGAAAGGTTTGCAATGAAACTTTTTGGAACCGATGGAGTTCGTGGAAAAGCGGGTGAATTTTTAGATAGTTTTTTGGCTATGCGTTTAGCAATGGCTGCGGGTATTTATTTTAAAGATAAAAGTATTACTAATAATATCTTAGTAGGAAAAGATACAAGAAGAAGCGGCTATATGATAGAAAATGCTATTGTTTCAGGGCTTACTTCTATAGGATATAATGTTATACAAATTGGTCCTATGCCAACTCCTGCGATTGCATTCTTAACTGAAGATATGCGTTGTGATGCAGGGATTATGATTTCAGCTTCTCACAATCCTTATTATGATAATGGTATTAAATTTTTTGATGCTCATGGAAATAAACTCAGTGAAGATATAGAGAAAAGAATAGAAGAAATTTATTTTGATGATAAGCTTATACAAGCCTCTAAGGTGGATATGGAAAAAATTGGTCAAGCAAAAAGAATTGATGATGTTATAGGAAGGTATATTGTTTCTATTAAAAATTCTTTTCCAAAAGATCTTACTTTAAAGTCTTTGCGTGTGGTTTTAGATGTGGCTCATGGGGCAGCTTATAAGGTAGCACCTACTGTTTTTAAGGAATTAGGTGCTGAAGTTATAGTAATGAGCGATAAACCTAATGGACTTAATATCAATGAAAATTGTGGAGCTTTACATCCTGCAAATTTAGCTGCTGAGGTAAAGCGTTTGCGTGCAGATGTGGGCTTTGCTTTTGATGGTGATGCAGATCGTTTGGTGGTTGTAGATGAAAAAGGAGAAGTGGCTAATGGAGATAGTTTATTAGGGGTTTTAGCGCTTTATCTTAAAGAACAAGGTAAATTACAATCAAGTGTTGTGGCTACTATAATGAGTAATGGTGCTTTAAAAGAGTTTTTAAATAAACATGGCATAGAACTTGATACTTGTAATGTGGGCGATAAATATGTGCTTGAAAAATTAAAAGCTAATGGTGGAAATTTTGGCGGAGAGCAAAGCGGACATATTATTTTTAGCGATTATGCAAAAACTGGAGATGGTTTGATAGCTGCTTTGCAATTTAGCGCTTTAATGCTTTCTAAGAAAAAATCTGCAAGCTCTATTTTGGGTCAAGTTAAACCTTATCCTCAGCTTTTAATCAATCTTAAAATTGCAGAAAAAAAAGATTTAGATAAAATTAAAGGTTTAAAAGAATTAAAAAAAGATTTAGAAAATAAAAATATTAATACCTTATTTCGCTATTCTGGAACAGAAAATTTGATAAGACTTTTGCTAGAAGCTAAAGATATTAAGCTCTTAGAAAAAGAAATGAAAAATGTTGTGGAGTTTTTTAAGAAAGCTTTAAATGGCTAAAACTTTTAAATTTATTTTTTATTTTTGGGGTGCCTTTGTTTTGGTTTTTACTCTTGATCAATGGGTAAAATCCTTAACTTTAGCAGGACTTAGATGGCAGAGTGAATACTTAGATTTAACTTATGCTCTAAATACAGGCGTAGCTTTTTCAATGTTGAGTTTTTTAGAACATAATTTAAAATATTTACATCTTGTTTTAATTGGCGTGCTTTTTATTTATCTTTTTTGGCAAAAAACACTTTTAAAAACTCATAGTATAGCTTTTGGAATGATGCTTGGTGCTGGTGTTTCAAATTTATTGGATCGTTTTATACATGGAGGTGTAGTGGATATGTTTTTTTGGCATAAATGGTTTAATTTTGCTATTTTTAATGTTGCAGATGTCATGATAAATATAAGTGTGGCTTTGATTTTAATACAAGAAATATTTAAAAAAAGGAAAAAAGATGACAGAATGGATTAATGATTATTATTTTTGGATTAAATGGGTGCATTATTTGGCATTTGTTTCTTGGATGGCGGGTCTTTTTTATTTACCTCGTCTTTTTGTGTATCATGCTGAACATAAAGACAATAAAGGTTTTGTCGAGATTGTAAAAATTCAAGAAAGAAAACTTTATTTTTATATACAAACTCCTGCAATGATTGTGACTTTAATCACAGGAAGTTTAATGTTGCATGCTCATAAGGAAGTTTTAATGGTAGGTTCGGGTTTTATGCATGTTAAACTTACCTGTGTTACACTTTTGATTATTTTCCATATACATAATTATTATTGTTTAAAAGCTTTAGCAAATGATACTTCTGCTAAAAGTGGGAAATATTTTAGAATTTATAATGAATTTCCAACCATAATGTTTATTATTATCACTCTAATGATGGTTGTTCGTCCCTTTTAGTTTGCCTCCGCTTTAAATTCCATGCTAGCGGAGTTAAGCGGATCAATATTTTCTTTCATGATATCGATATAATCTTTATTTTTAAGACGCTTATCATCTCTAAATACTGCACGCACAAGATCCATTCCTGTGTAAAAATCTTTCATTAAAACCACAAAAAGATATTGACCAAATTCGGTTGCGATTAAAGCATTTTGATCTTTTATGATGGCACCGCTTGTTTTAAGCCCTAAAAGTTCTATGAAAAGTTCTTTTTCGAGATTGCAATTTAGAGTTTTATTAAATTTATCAATTTCTATTTTTCCTGAAAAAATTTCAGTTAAAAAGACATATTTGATAATCTCTTTTTTATCAAAACAAGCTTTGGCTATATTAGCATTTTGTTTTTCTTGTATAAATTTAGCATAATCATTTAGATTAAATGCATTAATTAAAAGCTCCCCATCTAAAAAGCTAAAAGCCCCACTGCCCACTCCTAGGTATTCATGATGAGAACTGACATATTCGTCATTAAGCTTGTTTTTTTCTAAAGAAAAACTCCAACCATTGTTTTGGGTATAGTCTTTAAAAAATTCGCGTATGATTTGATAATAAGTAAATTCATTATCTTTAATGCTCACTCCTAGACTTTTAGCGATATTATCTTTGGTAAGATTTGATTTCATTAAAGGATAGGTTGTGATTTGTTGCGGGGTTAAATTTTTAGCAATTTCTAAGTCATTTAAAAGTTCTTTTTCACTTTGTCCTGGAAGATTGAAAATAAGATCTATACTAAAAATAGGTAAAATTCCTAAAGCTTTTGAAATTTTTTCTTGAAGTTCTTTGGATGAACCAAATTTATTATATCTTGCCACTTTTTTTAAAGTTTCATCATCAAAACTTTGAATTCCGCAACTTAAACGATCAATTATACCTTTAAACATAGAAAGCTTATTTGGATCAATATGATTTGGATCACTTTCGCATGAAATTTCTTTTATATTAAATAATTTTTTACAAAGTTCTAAGGTTTTTAATAATTCCTCTTCGTTAATCAGTGTTGTACCACCACCCACATACATGGAAGTAAAATCAAAACCTTTATCTTTCATGATTTTAATTTCTTCTCTAAGATTTTGAAAATACACTTTGGCTAAATTTTCATCATAATAATATTTATGAAAGCTACAATAAGGACAAAAAGTATGGCAAAAAGGTACATGGGCATAAAGCATATAGCTTTTGTCTTGTTTTGGAATTTTTTCTTTGGGTTGTTTTAAAAGTTCAACATTGAAACCTTTTTGGAGGGATTTTTCCATCATAGTATGAGAGTATTTTAAAGCTAAATTTTGAAATAAATTCATAAGTGGCCTATATATTAAAATATTTAAGATATAACTTTATCAATTTTTAGCTAAAATAGGAGTAAATTTTTTATTTCTTAAATAAAAAATGGGATTAAGTTTTTAAATTATTTAAAAAGGATATAAAATGGATAAAGCCAAAATTGTTCAAAATTTAAATGTTTTGTTTAAACAAAGAGCAAAGTTTTACTCTTATTTTGATGAAAATATTGCCAAAATCAATAATACTGAAGTATTTGATTTTAAGAATGCTAAAAATTTAAATCCAGAAGAGGTATATAAGCAATTTTATCATTTTGATTATGCTATAAGAAAATTATTGCCTGCTATTTACAAGGCTTATGAAATTACAGATGCAGATTTAGACAAAGATTTTTAATTTATTTAGAGAATAGAATAAACTATTCTCTAAAAGACATATCTAAATTTTTTGATTCTTCTTTTATATTTTTACTCATATCTTCGCTTTGCTCAAATCCTCCACCAAATGCTTTGATTACATCTACTATGGAATTGGCATAAGAATATTTAGCATTATTAAAAGCAACCGCAGCATTAAGCCAATTTTGACGTGCCTCTAAATAATCTTGTAAAGACATTTCTCCTATATCATAGCGTTTTTTAGCAATTTCATAGATTCTTTTGTAAGATTGTTCGCTTGCTTGTGCATTATCGTATTGTAAGCGTATAGTTTTTCTAGCTACTAAAGCATAGCGAATTTCTCCAAAAGCAGTAATCAAAGTATTTTGATAATTTACAAAAGCTTCATCTTTATTAAGCTTGGCTAAATTTACATTTTGGTAAATTTCACCCCAATGAAAAATAGGCAGAGTAAAGTTTCCACCTATATTCCAAGTCTTAGAACCTCCTTTAACCAAGGTATCTAAATCCCCACTTTCAAATCCCAATAATCCCGTTAAAGAAAGGCTAGGTAAGAAAGCCGTGCGAGCTACTCCAACAAGATAATTTTGCTGAGTTAATTTTTCTAAAGAGGAGCCAATATCTGGACGTTGAAGCAAGATGGTGCTTGAAATTCCAGTTGGAATGTCAAATTCTTTAAGATTAAAAACTTGATAGCTTTGATTTTTGTAAAGTATGTCATTTAAATCATTTGAAGTTAAAATTTTTAAAGCTTTAAGGTAATTTTCTTTATTTAATTTTGCTTCATTATATTGCAAAGCCATACTTTCTAAGTTGGCTCTTGCTTGAGCAAGTTCATATTCACCTACAGCACCAACTTGAAATTTTTCATCATTGATCCTATAAATTTCTTTTGCAGATTCATAAGCTTCTTTAAGAGCATTTTCATTTTCATAAGCATTTACAAGATTAAAATAAGTTTGAACTGTATTTGAAATAACAGAAAGTCTTGCAACTTCATAATCATACTCACTTGCCTTAAAGCCTGATTTTGAGGCACGATATGTGTCGCGATATTTTCCCCAAAGATCGATTTCATAGCTTAAATTAAGCCCCATTTTAAAATCATTACCGTAACTTACCTCCCCAGTTCGATTGCTTGGAGCATTTATAGCTGTTTTTGCACGACTTCCGCTTGCGCTACCATCAAATTTTGGCAACAAACTGCTAAAATCTATGCCTAATTGAGCGGCAGCTTGTTCCATGTGTATGAAGGCAAGTTTTAAATCATTATTATTTTTAAGTGCTAAATCAACCACTTTATTTAAATTTTCATCATCAAAATCTTTCCACCAATTTTTTGTGATAGAGCTATTGTTTTCTTTTTCCCAGGATAAGGCTCCAAGCTTATTATCAATGCTATAGTTTGCTTCGGGAATATTTAAATTTGGACTTAAAGAGCAAGCTGAAATCAAAAGAGTAAAACTTGCTATAGCGCTAATTGAAATTATTTTATTCATGAACCTTACCTCTTTTTTTATCTAGCCATTCATTAAAATTTTCTAAAAGATAGAAAAATAAAGGCACAAAGAATATCGCTAAAGTTGATGCTGCGATCATTCCACCAATTAGCCCTGTTCCTAAAGAGTGTCTTGAAGCACTTCCTGCTCCTGTTGCGAAAATCATTGGCAAGACCCCAAAAGTAAATGCCAAAGAAGTCATTATGATAGGACGAAAACGAAGTTTTGCTGCTGCAACAGCTGCTTCAAAAACTCCTTTGCCTTTTTTAAAGCGCTCTTCCATTGCAAATTCTACGATTAAGATAGCATTTTTAGCTGAAAGTCCAATCAAGAGCAAAAGTCCTGTTTGAAAATATATGTCATTGCTAAATCCTCTTAAATATACCAATAAAAATGATCCAAATACCGCAAAAGGTACAGCTGTTACAACTGCTAAAGGTATAAGCCATCTTTCATATTGGGCAGCTAGAATTAAAAAGACAAATATCATACCTAAAGCAAAAGCATAACTTGCTGTTCCTTTACTAGAAACTTCTTGATAAGCTGATCCACTCCAAGCTATGGAATAATCATCCCCTAAAGTTTCTTTTGCTACTTGAGCAATCGCTTCTATAGCTTGACCTGAAGTATAACCTGGTGCGGGTTGACCTTGAACTTGTGCCGCTGGGAAAAGGTTGAATCGTTTTACATCATCAGGCCCTGAACTTCTTTGTAAAGTTAAGAAAGAATCAAGTGGTATCATTTTTCCATCATTTGATCTTACAAAAATATTTTTTAATGCATCTTGTGTATTTCTAAAATCACCTTTTGCGCGGATATTTACTTGGAAGTTTTTACCTAGCATAGAAAAATCATTAACATAATAAGTGCCTATAGTTGCATTCATCGTGTTAAAAACATCTTGCATGTTAAGATTGTAGTGTTTTAATTTATCTCTATCAATTATAAGCTTGTATTGAGGGAAAGTTGTATCAAGGGTTGTTCTTACTCTTGATAGTTCTTTTCTTTGGTTGGCCGCAGCAACAAGTTTATTTACATCTTTTTGTATTTCATCATAGCTTTTTCCGCTTTTGTTTTGAACATACATTTCAAAACCGCCTGTGATACTTAATCCAGGTATAGGAGGTAGGCCTATAAATATACTTGAAGCATTGCGATCAAAAGCAAATTTTTTATTAAGCTCCATGGCGATTTCATCAGCACTCACATTTCTATCTTTCCAATCTTTCAAGCCTATAAACATTGCAGCAGCGTTTTCTTTGAGTGAACTTGTAAAAAGATCAAATCCTATCATAGCCATTGCATCTTTAACTCCATTAGTTTTTAAAACTTCTTGGCTTATGTGATCAACTTCTGAGATTGTTCTATGGAGTGCTGAAGCCGAAGGAAGGTTGATAATGCCAATCATCAAACCTTGATCTTCTTCAGGAACTAAAGAGCTTGGTACAGCTTTATAGAGATAAAAAATTGCCCCAAGCATAATACAAAAAATTAAAACAAAACGAATGGTTCTTTTTAGAATATATGCCACTCCTGCGCTAAATACAGAGGTACTCCAATCAAAAAAATCATTAAATTTCTTTACAAATTTAAATGGCTCTCCTTCATTACGTCGCAAAAAGAGTGCACATAAAGAAGGTGTTAAGGTAAGAGCAACAAAACCTGATATAGTTACAGATATAGCTAAGGTAAGAGCAAATTGTCTTTGAATTTCTCCAACAAAACCTGATATAAAAGAAACGGGTACAAAAACAGCACAAAGCACAAGAACAATTGAAATAACCGGAGAGCTAACTTCTTGCATCGCTTGAATGGCAGCATCTTTTACGCTTATTTGTTCATTTTCATGTAAAATCCTATCGATATTTTCTACAACTATGATCGCATCATCTACAACAATCCCTATAGCTAAAACCAAAGCAAAAAGCGTAAGTAGGTTAATACTAAAACCTAAAACATAAAGTCCAGCAAAAGTTCCTAACAATGAAACAGGTACAGCTATCATAGGAATAAGGGTTGCACGGAAATTTTTTAAGAACATATACATAACAATGATAACTAAAATTAAAGCTTCAACAAAAGTTTTAACAACTTCTTTGATTGATTCTATTACAAATTTTGTTGTATCGTAAGGAATTTTATATGTCAAACCTTTTGGGAAATTTTTTGAAAGTTCTTGCATTTTAGCTTGAACAAGTTCTGCTGTATGCAATGCGTTTGCCCCTGATTGAAGATTGATCATAATCGGAACTGCATCATTGCCATTTAATCGTCCTTGTGAGCTGTATTGTTGTGATCCTATTTCTACATCAGCTATATCTTTAAGTCTTAAAAATGATCCATCATCATTTGTTCTTAAAATAATATTTTCAAATTCGCTAGGATTTTGTAGTCTTCCTTGCATAGTGATTGAATAAACATAAGGGGATTTTTGAGTTACGGGCTCTTCTCCAATTTTACCAGTTGCGTATTGAGCATTTTGGTCATTAACTGCAGAAATTACATCAGTAGCCGTGATTCCAAATTTATTTAATAAATCAGGTTTTAGCCAAATTCTTAAAGAATAATTACGATTTCCTATAGCGTTTGCATCTCCAACTCCTGGAACCCTTTTTAACTCATCTAAAACATTTAAAGCGATGTAGTTGTATACATCCACCGCACTCATTGAGCCATCACTTGAATACATAGAAATTGCAGCAAGTGTTGCTGAAGAAGTTTTTCTAACAGTTACTCCAAGTTTTTTAACTGCATCTGGCATTTTTGCGGTTGCAGCTGAAATTCTATTATTAACATCTATAGTGGCTTGATCAGGATCTGTGCCGATATCAAAATAGACAGTCAAACTCATAGTTCCTGAAGAACTTGAAGTTGAATCCATATAAATCATATTATCTGCGCCATTGATTGCATCTTCGATAGGACTTGCAACTGTTGAAGCAATGGTTTGTGCATCAGCTCCTGTGTAAGTTGCGCTTACCTTAACTGTAGGAGGAGTTAAAGAAGGATATTGTTCTATGGGTAAATTTGTAAGACCGATGACTCCAGCTAAAGAAATGATAATTGCAACAACTGAAGCAAAAACAGGTCTTTCGATAAAAAATTTAGAAAACATTATTGTGCTCCAATTTCTTTAACTTCGCTACCAACTTGAATTTTTTTAAAGTTATCTAAAATGATTTTATCGCCATTTTGCAATCCTTTGTCAATGACAGCGTATTCATTGTTTTGGTAGCTTATATGTACAGAAGATTTTTCTACTTTTCCATTTTTAACAAGAAGAACATAAACATCATTTTGATCTTGTTTAATAGCTATTTGAGGTACTTTAAAGCCATTTTTTTGTATAAAACCTTCTGAAGTAATTGTTGCAAAAGCACCTGGTAAAAGTGTTGAGTTGTTGTTATCAAATACAGCTTTGGCTTTTACTGTTCCACTATTAGCATCTATAACGGAATCAATAAAATAAAGTTTGCCTTGAACGGTTTCTCCATTAAGATTTAAATTTGCATGAATGCTGTCTAAATCCCATTTTCCACTTTGAGTATTGCGGACTAAATTTAGTTTATCTGTATCTGAAATAAAGAAATCTGCGTAAATAGGATTTAAATTTGTAACTCTAACTAGTTCAGTTGTTGAAGCACTTACATAATCCCCTATATTAACTAAAGCATCTCCTATAGTACCATCAAAAGGAGCTTTTATTTCGGTATGATCTAGATCAATTTTTGCATTTGCAAGTTGTGCTCTAGCAGTTGTTAGACTAGCTTTTGCATTATTAAATGTAGCAAGAGAAGAGTCGTATTCTTTTTGAGAGATTGCATTTTTGCTAAAAAGAGCCTTGGAACGATTAAAATCCTTGCTTGCATTTTCGAAAGTTGCCTTAGCCATTAAAGCTTGTCCGTAAGCTGAATCAACACTAGCTTTAAATTTATTTTGCTCTACAATAAATAATATCTGTCCTTTTTTTACCTTATCTCCAGCCTTAAAAAGTTTGTTTACTATTACGCCACTAACTTGAGGTTTTATAATAACATCATAATCACTGACAAGTTTAGCAGGATAAGTAAAACTAAGTGGCAAATCTTCAGATTTAGCGCTCATTGTTGTTACAGGTTGAGGCGGCATTTGTATTTTTGGTGCTTCTTCTTTGCTACAAGCAGTGAGTAAAAGCACAACACTTAAAGCTAAAATAGTATTGTTTTGAAATAATTTCATGGTTTTGCCTTGAAAAATTAAATTAAAAATTGTAATATCTATTACAAAAATTTTTGGCTAATTATATCTTAATTTTGGTTAATAAAATTATTTTTTTAAGCTTTGGAACCATTGATCCCATTTAGAAAAACATTTACAACAAATTCAACATGTTCTTTTTGTTCTTTTTTATTTTTCACAGGAGTATTAATTAAAACATTAAGATGATGATAAGGTTCTTTTAACATAGTACAAAAAAGAACAGCAAGTTTTTCTGCATTTTTTTTCATATAAGAATTATTTTGTTGCTTAAAAAAATCCATAAGTATGTTATAGGAAAAATTTTGTTGATTGTTTTCTATCCAATTAGCAAGGTGTCTATCTTTATCATAAACTTGAGAATAAACAATTTTACCAAAAGCTACAGCTTCTGGTTGATTAAAAATTTCTATAAAAGTTAAACCAAAAGAAGTTAAAATTTCTTTTAAAGTACCATTTTCAATTTCTTGTGTTTTGGAATAAATAAGATGAAAATGTTTTTTACATATGTCATCTAAAATTTCAAAGAATAATCCTTCTTTGCTTTTAAAACTATTATAAATATTAGAATAAGATCCTCCGGATAATTTAATAATATCACTCAAACTTGTTTCTTGGTAACCTTTTGTTAAAAAAAGCTCTAAGGCCACTGCTTTGATTTTCTCTTGTCTAGCTAAAACTTTTTGTGATGGTATTCTATTTGAGTTCATTTTTTATCCTTTGTAAGAGTGTTTTTGGGGTATACAAATATACTTTTTCTAAAAACCGAAATTTTTTCATTATCTTTTGCATAAGCTTTTATATGTAAAGGAAAGATTACATCTTTTTTATCGTTGTTTACTAAATTTTTTGTAGCTTTGATAACAACTATTTTTTTAACTTGCTCTCCCGCTTTTAATTTAAAAGGTTTGTTTGGTCTTATGATTTCAATTCCATCATTTATTCCTTCTAAATTTGCTGTAAAATAATATTCATGAGGTTTAGAATCTGTATTTTGAAACAAAAAGGTATAAGCATTTGAAATGACTAATTTGCCTTTAACATTTGAAATATTATATAATTCACTACTACGATTGATATTTAAAAGCATGCTTTCTTTTTTGCTTCCCATGATGATTAAAGCCAGTAAAGCAATTAAAAGAACTACAAAATATGCTATCGTTCTAAATCTTAAATAATGAACCTTGGAACGCGTTTCAATAGCTTTTGCACTTGTCCAATTGATCAAACTTGGACGATTAAATTTGCTTTGTACCTTAGAACAAGCATCGGCACATTCAAGACAATTAATACATTCAAGTTGCATTCCTTTGCGTATGTCAATATGAGTTGGACAGATGCTAACACAGGCTTCACAACCTATGCATTCTCCTTCAGGCGGTTTTTTATGAAGTTTGGTGTGTCCATCATAAATCAAACCTCCGCGTTTTTCATCGTAAATCACTTGCATTGTATCATGATCAAACATTACAGATTGTATTCTTGCATAAGGACAGACATAAACACAAAACTTTTCTTGTAAATAGGTAATATCCAAAGTAAAAAGTAAGCTAGCACAAAATAAAATTCCAAGTAAAAGTAGATGCTCGCCAGGGTTTTGAATATAATTGAAAAAATCTTCAGGAGGAATAAAGTACCAAAGTAAATTACTAACAGCAACTAAAGATATAAAATAAAAAATTATTACTCCAAGAAATTTTTTAAAATATTGTCCCTCATATTCTTTTTGTTTGTTATTGATATTTTTGCGAATTTTAAGAAATTTAGTTTGTATGATATCTCTATATATAACTCTAAAAATCGTTTGTGGACAACTCCAAGCACACCAAATTCTTCCACCTAAAGTTGTAATAAAAAAAATAAATAAAAAAAGAAATATAAGAACAAAAGGCATGAGATAAAATTCTTGTGTTGAAAAAGAAATAAAAAATAGGTTTAATTTAGAGTGGTCAAAACTTAAAAGAAAAAAATGATTCTCATTAATTCTTATGAAAGGTAGGGCAAATATGATAATACTTGCAATTAAATATACAAAATATCGTTTTTTTGTATAGTTTGTAATGTGTCCTTGCATTTTTAGACCTTAATTATAATTTTTAGCACTTTTGTAATTAAGGATTATAGCCGATAAAAACTAAAACAATTTTTAAATGCTTTCTAAGTTAGAATTAATAAGAAGTGTTTTATAATTATATTTCACAACAAAAATTTACACAGAAAGGTGGTGAGGACTGTGCCAGGAATCAAGGTGCATCCTAACGAGTCTTTTGATGAAGCGTATCGTAAATTCAAAAAACAAGTAGATAGAAATCTAGTTGTAACTGAAGTAAGAGCAAGAAGATTTTTCGAGCCTATGACTGAAATTCGCAAAAAACAAAAAATTTCAGCACGCAAAAAAATGCTTAAAAGACTTTATATGCTTAGACGCTACGAGTCAAGACTCTAACCCAAAAGCCCGAAAGGGCTTTTTTTATACCTACAAATCTTCATTCGGTATTAAAAAGTATTTATTATTTTTTGTTAAAATTTCTAATTTAAATTTTCTGTTTTTAGGATAAACTTATGAAAAAAATCAAAAAAATCATTCAAATTGGTATGATAGGTGGTTTAGCAGCTGTTGCTGGAGGTGCTTTAGCAGGTTGTGGAAGTAATAATGACAATGCAGATACTTTAAATCAAGCAGCTAATGTTCAAGGAGCTTTTGTAATTATCGAAGAAACAGCTCCAGGGCAGTATAAAATCAAAGATCAATATCCAAGTGATGAAACAAGGGTAGTTTTAAAAGATCTTAATGGTACAGAAAGAATTTTATCCAAAGAAGAAATGGATGCTTTGATTAAAGAAGAAGCAGCTAAAATTGATAATGGAACTTCAAATTTAACTAAAGACAATGGACAAATCAGTAGTGGAGGATTGAGTTTGGGAGAAACTTTACTCGCAAGTGCTGCAGGCGCTATTTTGGGAAGTTGGATAGGTTCAAAACTTTTCAATAATCAAAATTTTGCCAACCAACAACGCGGTGCTTTTTCAAATCAAAGTGCTTATCAAAGGAGTGTTAATAGTTTTAATAAAGCAGGTACAACAAGCTCCGCTTCAAGTGCTAAAAAATCAGGTTTTTTTAGTGGAGGCTCTAAAGCCACAAGTTCTAGTTCTTCTTTTGGTTCTTAAGGATAAATAATGCAATTATTACAAGTAGACAAACTTCAAAAAGATTATTTAGAAAATATAGGTTTTTCTTGGCATACAGATGAAGATGGAAGTGATTATATTAGCAATAAGTTAGTTTGTGTTAAGGAAAGTGAAGCTAATACTTATTATGAAGCGGTAAATGAGCTTTATGATATGTTTATTGCTGCAGCGCAAGAAGTGATTGACAATGATCGTTTTGATGAGCTTGGAATCCCTTTTAATCTTATTGATGCGATTAAAATGAGTTGGGAAAATGAGGTTCATTGGCATTTATATGGGCGTTTTGATTTAGCGGGTGGGCTTGATGGTAAGCCTATAAAACTTATAGAATTTAATGCTGATACCCCTACTGCTCTTTTTGAAAGTGCGATTTTACAATGGGCACTTTTAAAACAAAATGGAATGGATGAAAGCGCACAATTTAATAGCATTTATGAAAGTTTGATGGATAATTTTAAAAGACTTATTACCCTTGATGAAAGTGTTGAAGAGTTTGAAGAGCATTACCAAGGGTGGAAAATTCTTTTTTCAAGTGTTGCAGGAAGCAAAGAAGAAGAAATCACTACAAAATTACTTTCCCATATAGCCAATGAAGCAGGTTTTCAAACTAATTTTTCCTTTGTAGATGAGGTAGAATTTAGTGAAGAAGGAATTTTTAAAGAGGGTGAAAATTATGAGTATTGGTTTAAGCTTATTCCTTGGGAGGATATAGCTATAGAAGAGGGTGAACTTGCTATGCTTTTAACTCAGATCATGCGTAATCAAAGAGCGATTATTTTAAATCCTGCTTATACGCTTTTATTTCAATCTAAGGGAATTTTAAAAATTTTATGGGAGCTTTATCCAAATCATCCATTACTTTTAGAAACAAAAGATACTCCTTTAGAGGGTAAAAATTATGTTAAAAAACCTGTTTTTGGTAGAGAAGGCGCAAATATCAGTATAATTAAAGATGGAAAAACTTTGCATGAAAATGTAGGTCCTTATGGGAATAATAAGGCTATTTATCAAGAATATGTAGAGTTTAATTCATGTGAAAACGAATACTATCAAGCAGGTGTTTTCTTTGCCTATGAAGGGTGTGGCTTAGGATTTAGAAAAGGTGGTCTTGTGCTTGATAATTATTCTAAATTTGTAGGACATATTATAAAGGATTAGAAATGAAAATTGTTTGTTTAGATGCGGCAACTTTAGGGAATTATGATTTAAGTGTTTTTGAAAAATTTGGTTCTTTACAAATTTATACTACAACAAATAAAGAGCAAACTATAGAGCGTTTAAAAGATGCTAATGTTGCCATGACAAACAAGGTTGTAATTGATAAAGATGTGATTGATGCTTGTAAAAATTTAAAACTCATTTTAGAAACTGCCACAGGGGTTAATAATATCGATATTGAGTATGCTAAAGAAAAAGGTATTATTGTAAAAAATGCTGCTGGGTATTCTACTATGAGCGTTGTGCAACATACTTTTGCGTTTATGTTTGCTTTTTTAAATCAAGTGCTTTATTATGACAAATGGAGTAAAGAGGGTAAATGGTGTGAAAGTCCTATTTTTACAGATTATAGCAGAATTTTAAATACCTTAAGCGGTAAAAAACATGGTATTATAGGCTTAGGAGCTATAGGTAAAGAAGTGGCAAAAATTTCAAAGGCTTTTGGAGCTGAAATTTATTATTATTCTACGAGTGGAGCTAATAAAAACGCAGATTTTGTACATTTGGAATTAAAAGATTTATTAAAAACTTGCGATATTATAAGTATTCACGCACCTCTAAGTGAAAAAACTAAAAATTTACTCACCTTTGAAGAATTAAAGCTTTTAAAAGATAATGCGATTTTGATTAATGTAGGAAGAGGTGGGATTATCAATGAAAATGATTTAGCTAAAATCATAGATGAAAAAAATATTCGTGTAGGACTTGATGTTTTAGAAATTGAACCTATGATGAAAAATCATCCGCTTTTAAGCATTAAAAATAAAGAAAATCTTATTATCACTCCTCATGTTGCATGGGCGAGTAAGGAAGCTTTAAATGCTTTAATGGATATAGTTTATAATAATTTAAAAGAATGGATAGAAAATGGCAAGTGAACATAGTTTTGATATTTCAGCAGCTTTAGATAAGCAAGAGTTAAAAAATGCTTTTGAACAAGCTAAAAAAGAACTTGATAGTCGTTATGACTTAAAAGGAATTAAGTGTGAGATTGATTTAAGCGAAAAAGGGAGTATTTTTAAACTCAGTTCTTCTAGTGAAGGAAAACTTGATGTTTTAAAAGATATAGTGATTTCTAAACTTATCAAAAGAGGAATTAATCCTAATGCTATTAAAGAGCTTTCTCGTGAAAGTGGAGCAATGTTTCGTTTAAATTTGAAAGCAAACGATGCTATTGATAGTGAAAATGCTAAAAAAATCAATAAAGCTATTAAAGATAGCAAGCTTAAAGTTAACTCTTCGATTCGTGGTGAAGAAATTCGTGTTGTAGCAAAACAAATCGATGATTTACAAGCTGTGATGAAGCTTGTAAAAGAGCTTGATTTAGAGTTAAATATCAGTTTTAAAAATCTCAAATAAGGTCAAATTTGAAACATTGTTTAGCTCTGTGTTTTATTTTTTTTCTTTGTGCTTGTAGTGTGAAAAATCAAAATTTTTCAAGTCAAAGCTTGATGGTTTTGATTGCTTCTCCCATGATAAAAATCAATGATGCAGCTTTTTTAAAAAAAGAAAATAATGCTTTAAATTTAGAAGTTTATAAACTAGGGCAAGCTTTTTTTGAACTCAAAATCAAGGATAAAATTTGCATCAATGCAGTGTGTTATGATAAAAAAGTGTTTAATCAAAAATTTTTTAAAAATGTATATTATGATGATATTTTAAGTGATGTTTTAAAGGCAAATGCTTTATGGCAGGGTAGAAATTTAGAAAAAACTGATTGTGGTTTTGAACAAAATTTAAAAGCAAAAAATTATGAAATTTTTTATCAAGTTTGTGATAATAAAGTAAGTTTTTTTGATAAAATTTCACATACTAAAATTATCTTAACGCATATTCAAAATTGAAGGATAGAGTTTGAAATTTTTTTTATTGGTATTTTGCTTTGTCAATCTAGCTTTAGCACAAGTTTATAAAGGTGAATTGTATTTTTATCATTTGCAGGATAAAGAAATTTTTGCCATAGTTTATGATAATGCACCTATGACTCCACTTTTTGACAGGGATAAAAATCAAACAAGTTCTAGTTTTTTAATTATTGATGATATAAATGGAAATTTAGAGATTCCGCTCGTTAAGACAAATGATTTTTGGCAGGATGAGCGTAAAAAATATAAAATCAATTCTTCTAAAATACTTACATATGATAATAAAAATTTTCAAGGAGAAAATTTAGGAACAACTACTTTAGAACTTGTTGAAACGCAAGATGGCATTCGTATAAAGCGTAGTCTTGATTTTATAGGTTTTAATGATGATTTTAAAGAATTTCATCCTGTTCATAAGGGTGTATTTAGTTTTGAACAAATTCGCCAAAAACCTATTTTTTTACAAGATGGAAAAATTAGTTTTGAAGAATGGTATTATTTTTATGAAGATGGTATGAGTCGTGCTATTTTAGAGTTAAATAATTTTGTTTATGATATTAATGCTCACGCATTTGTAAAACTAAATGATTTGTATAATACTGAAAATCAAAAATTTCAAAATCTTTTACATGAGAAGCTTAAAAATACATGTGATGAGTGTTTTGAAGATCTGCAAAATTTACAATTTAATAATAATTTTTTACTTAATAATGGAAAACTAAAAATTTGTTATCTACCTTTTGAAGGTCATTTTTTAGATGAAAATATTTGCGTAGAATTTAACGAAGATGAGCTTAAGGAATTTAAAAAATAATGGAAAAATTAAAAAATTTTTTAAGTTTGAAAAATATAGAAGATACTCAAATTTATAAAGAGCTTAAGTGTGCTAAAAATGAGGCTTTGATTCTTAGAGAGCTCTGTAGAAATTATGTCGTTTCTATTTCTTCTATCAATGCCTTTACTTTATTATCGACAATTTTTGGAAATGATAAGTATCTTTATCTTGATGCTTTGGAGGATTTAAAAAAACTTATCGAAAGAGGTTTTGTAAATCAAAATTCGAGTTTTTTTAAAAGTTTAGAAAATAATAAAACTCAAACATTAACTCTTGCCTTATTGCAAAGCGAGCTTAGTCTAAGTGAATATTTTTTAGAATTTTTAGAAGCAAAACCTCGTTTAAACTTTGAGAAACAAGAGGCTTATGCAGATTATTTAGAATATTTAAAAGATGAATTTGTGCGTATTCAATTATACGAAAGATTAAGTTTTATACAAAAAAGTGCTTATAATAGTGAAATAAAAAACCAAATTAAACTTTATGAAAAACATATCAAAGAAAGACTAAAAAAAAGTAAATTTTATAATGTATTAGCTGATATTTTTAAAGAATACAATCTTGAACATAAAGAACAAATTATTTTTCTAGCACTTTTAAAAGAAGAATACGCCTTAAGTAATGAAAGTTCGATTTCTAGAGAAATGAATTCTTTGCTTTCTTTAATCAGTGAAAATGATTTAGAAAGGCATAAAAATAAAAAACTATTACAAGAAAATGCTCCTCTTTTAAACTTAATCGAGTATGATGAATATTTAAATGCTTTTGGAGATATTTCTAAAAGTTTTTTTATTATCGATGAAATTTTACAAAGAATTATAAATTTTGAACCAAAACAAAGTAAAAAAATCAAAATTGAAAGTGTTTTAAAAGATCAAGATATTTTCGAGCTTATAGAACCAAGCACTGACATCAATGATATTATTATGCCTGAAAATACAAAAGAGCTTTTAGAAAATATTTTAAAACAACAAGATAAAAAAGTCCTAGAAAGACTTCATTCTTGGGGTATAAAGAGTAATAAAAATATAGAAGCTAAAATTATTTTTTATGGTCCTGCTGGTACTGGAAAAACTATGTCAGCTTTAGCTATGGCTAAATCAATGAAAAAATCTGTTCTTAGTTTTGACTGTTCTAAAATTTTGAGCAAATGGGTTGGAGAGAGTGAGCAAAATGTAAGAAAAATTTTTGATACTTATAAAAATATCGTGCAAACTTGTAAACAAAGTCCTATTTTACTTCTCAATGAAGCCGATCAGTTTTTAAGTACGCGTGTAGATGGAAGTAGTGGTAGCGATAAAATGCATAATCAAATGCAAAATATATTCTTAGAGCAAATTGAGCGTTTTAGTGGTGTGATTATCGCTACGACAAATTTTTTAGAAAGCTTAGATAGTGCATTTTCAAGAAGATTTGATTATAAGATAGAATTTAAAAAACCTGATTTTAAAGATAGGCTTAAAATTTGGGAAAAATTTCTACCTAAAAAAGCATTATTCGAAAAAGATTTTGATATAAATATTTTATCAAATTATGAATTAAGTGGAGCACAAATTTTAATGGTAGTAAAGAATACAGCTTTGAAAGTAGCTGTATCACAAGATGGGGTTTTTAAAATGCAAGATTTTATAGAAAGCATACAAAAAGAATTAAATTCAAGTTTTGATAAAAGTAAGATTGTTGGATTTTAACTTTTTTAATGTTTTTGTATAGCGAACTATAAAATAAAACAAAGCTATAATTAAAGCACTCCATTCCCAAAACATAGGAATTTTTGGGGTTAAAAAATAATGATAACTTGCCAAAACTAAGCATAAATATCCTAGTTTTCTGATTTTACTAAGTTTTTTAAAGATTTTAAAAGAACTTAAAAGCATTAAAAATATGATTAAAAATGCGATAAATCCACTTGCTTCTAATAAACGATGTGAAATATCATCGAAAAGCCTTGAAATTTGAGCATTTCTATCAAAAATAAAATAATTTAAAAAGTGCAAAATCGCCCAAAAAACTGCAAAAATACCTAAAATTTTAGGATAATTTTTTGTTTTTTTAAATTTAAGTAAAGAAAATAAAAGACTTAAATTTAAAAAGATTAAAGCAAATATTCCGGTGTAAATATAGGCTTCTTTTACAAAATCAAAGGCTTTTATGATATGATAAAAGCCATATATTAAACTTATGATAAAGCTAAAATAAGCAAGAAATTTAAAGTATTTTGTCTGCATTAAAAATTCACTTTCAAGTCCATGTTTTTATATAAACTTGCCACTTCTTTTTCATAGCCATTAAACATTAAAGTAGGTTTGGTAAAGAAGTCTCCTAAAGCCCTCTCGTTAGCTTGAGACCATCTAGGATGAGAAACATTAGGATTGACATTGGCATAAAAACCATATTCACTTGGAGCGTAACTTTCCCAAGTGGATTTAGGCTGTTCTTTGGTAAATTCTATTTTAACTATAGATTTAATACTTTTAAAGCCATATTTCCAAGGAACAACAAGGCGTATTGGAGCGCCATTTTGAGGCTTTAAGGCTTTTTTATACATTCCTACTGCAAGCAAGGTAAGAGGATGCATAGCTTCATCCATGCGAAGTCCTTCTACATAAGGATAGTTTATAGTTGGAAATAAAGCGTCTTGATCGGGAAATTGACTCTTATCTAAAAGAGTGGTAAATTTAACAAATTTTGCTTCGCTTGTAGGCTTTGCCATTTCAATCAAACGACGCAATTCAAAGCCTACCCAAGGTACCACCATAGACCAAGTTTCAACACAGCGAAAACGATAAATTCTTTCTTCTAGAGGGAATTTTAAAATATCTTCCATGCTTAGAGTTAAAGGTTTTTCTATTTCTCCACTGATATCGATTTTCCAATTTTGAGTGTTGAAATTTTGTGCTAATGATACAGCCTTTTTTTTGTCTGTTGAAAATTCATAAAAATTGACATAATTTGTAGCCAGTTCTTCATCGCTGATTTCAAGTTTGTTTGGATTAGTATCGTTTGTGAAATTTAAAGCAGATAGTTTAGAAGCAAGCACACTTGAACTTATTAAAGCACCTGCTCCAAGTTTTAAAAAATCTCTTCTTTTTTTATATAAATTCTCAGGAGTTATAATCATAATTTTTCCTTATTAAAAATTTTTATTATTAAAATATAACAAGGATAATGATTATTAAATTTCTTGTAGAATTTTTTCACAAATTTTTCTAGGGTTATTATCTTTATAAATAGGGCGTCCAACTACTATAAAATCGCTTAAATTTTCTCTAGCCATTGTTAAATTAGCGACGCGTTTTTGATCATCATTTTTCTCTCCAAATGGACGAATTCCTGGAGTGAGAGTTAGGAAATTTCTTTGGGTGTGTTCTTTGATGATTTTACTTTCAAAAACAGAGCATACCATACCATCAAGTCCATTTTCATAAGATATTTTTGAAAAATTAATTACAGTTTCTTCGATTTTTTGTCTATAAATACTAAAGAAATTTTCTTCATCAAAACTCGTAAGAGCAGAAACTGCTAAAACTAATGGTCTTTTTGAAAATTTGCTAAGCCGTGTCATAACTTCTTGCATGGCTATTTTTCCAGCACTTGCGTGGATATTGATCATATCAACACCAAGTTTTGATATTTCTTCGCAAGCATCTGCCATAGTGTTGGGAATATCATGAATTTTAAGATCAAGAAATATTTTAAAATCATCAACTTTTTTAAGTTCTTCTATGAATTTAAAACCATCTCTTAAATATGCTCTTAAACCTACTTTTAACCATATGTCTAAATTTTTTAATTCTTTAGCAAGTTGTAAGCATTCTTCTTTTGTAGAAAGATCAAGTGCGACACAAAGCTTCATTTTTTAGCCTTTATTAAGGCATCTAAAACTCCATTTATAAATTTTGGAGAATTGTCATTAGCAAGTTCTTTGGCAAGTTCTATAGCCTCATTGATGACAATAGCACTAGGAGTATCGGTAAAAAGTAACTCATAAGCTCCAAGTCTTAGTATAGCTCTTTCTACATGTCCTAAAGCTGTAATTTGATTATCATTTAGAAATGAATTTAAGGTTTCATCAATATTGTTTAAATTATCTAAAATTCCATGATATAAATTTAAAGTAAAATTTTTTTGTTCATTGCGTATTTTTTTTTCATCTAAAATTTCATCTACAAAAACGTTGTTTTGAGAATTTAATTCAAAAGCATAAAGTAAGGAGATGACGCTTTGGCGAACTTGATGACGCGTTGCCATTAAAGCTCCTTGCTTAAATTTAACATCTCAATTACAGTTGCCATAGCTTCAAAGCCTTTATTACCTGCCTTGCTTCCAGCTCTTTCTATGGCTTGTTCTATTGTATCTGTAGTTAAAACACCAAAGCTTACAGGGATATTATGATTTAAACTCACATTGGCTATGCCTTTGGTAGTTTCTGCTGAAACATAGTCAAAATGCGGAGTTGAGCCACGAATTACTGCACCTACGCAACAAATTGCATCAAATTTTTTGCTTTCTATAGCTTTTTTTAACGCATACGGAAGCTCAAAAGCACCAGGAACAAGTATAAGGCTTAGATTTTCCTCTTTGCCTCCGTGTCTTAAAAAAGCATCTTTTGCTCCTTCTACAAGGCGATCTGTGATGATATGGTTAAATCTTGCATTAATGATAGCAATTTTTGTATTTGAGTCTAAATTTAATTTTCCTTCAATAATATTCATTTGTTTTCCTTTATGATATTTTGTATTTCTAGTAATGTATTAACGCAATTTTTAAGGCGTGTAAGATTAAGCATATTAGGTCCATCGCATAAAGCCTCGCAAGGATTAATATGTGTTTCAAAGAAAAAGCCATCTATGCCTACGGCTGCTGCCGCTCTTGCTAAAGGTTCTACAAATTCGCTTTTCCCTCCGCTACTTCCACCTGCAGCCCCTGGCATTTGTACGCTATGGGTAGCATCAAAAATAACTGGAGCAAATTCACGCATGATAACTAAAGAACGCATATCTACTACTAGATTTCCATAGCCAAAGCTAGCTCCTCTTTCAGCTACAAAAACACCATTTTTTTGAGCAGCTTCATAGCCTTCATCTTCTATACCACGGGTTTGTAGAACTTTTTTAACGCTGTATTTGATATCGCTTGGGTTTAAAAATTGTCCTTTTTTGATATTAACTTTTGCCTTAGTTTTTGCTGCGGCTATAAGTAAATCGGTTTGACGACATAAAAAAGCAGGAATTTGCAAGACATCAGCTACTTCACTTACAGGGTTTGCTTGATTGCTTTCGTGTATATCGGTTAAGATTTTCATACCAAATTCATCTTTTACGCTTTGTAAAATTTTTAATCCTTCTTCAAGACCAGGACCTCGAAAAGAATTAATACTTGTGCGATTGGCCTTATCAAAACTTGATTTGAAATAAAATTCTATATTTGGGTTTTCATTAAAATTTTTTAATTGTTCGGCAACTTTAAAAATCAAATCTTTGCTTTCTATCACGCAAGGACCAGCAATGAGTATCATTTTTTTCATTTTTTTCCTTTGTTCTTAACTAAAATTAATCCACCAAAAATAATGCCTATTATACCTAAAAAAACCATAGTACTTGGTAAATTATCTCCTAAAATTATCCCAACTATCATACTAAATACCACATCAAGATAACTAACTCCAGCAACTACTCCTGCTTGTTTAGCGATACCATAAGCTTTAGTGATATGAATTTGATAAATGGTGCCTAAAGTTCCCATAATGGCAATGATAAGCCAAGCTGTAAGACTTGGCATCACAAAAGGTGCTAGAATGAAATCTAAATGTAAAGAATCAAGATGCTGTGGTTCAAAAAATTCAGCACTGATCATAGAAATTAAAGGCATTAAGGTTCCTAAAAGGATAAAAGAAAAGGCAATTTGTTCTGTAGTGTAAGATTTTCTAAGTTCTCTTACACTTGTAAGAGCTAAAGCGGCTAAAAATCCACTCGTGATGCCTATAACAGAATTTTTTAAATCAAAGCCTGAATGATTTAAATTATGAGCCCAAGGCTGAGCAATTAAAAGTACTCCACTAAATGCTATTAAAATTCCTATCCAGCCTTTGATGCCAATATTTTCTTTAAAAACAACAAAAGCTATTAAAGTAATAAAAATAGGAGCGGTTTTTTGAAAAGCAAAAGCTCCACCTAGTGTAATATTTGAAACATTATAGAAAAACATATATAGTGAAAGCGTGCCTACTACTCCACGAAATACCAAGAGCCAAAAATGTCCCCCTTCTTTATGTGCCTTAGATCGTTTTAAAAGATAGACTATGAAAAAAATTCCTATGATATTTCTAAAAAACATAATTTCTATAGAACTCATTTCCTTGCTAAGAATTTTTGCACAAGCTCCCATAAGTGCAAAATCCAAACATGCTAAAATCATGAAATAAATTCCTAAATTATGCTTGATTACTTTTAGCATTTTTTTTCCTTGACTAAAATCTGGGCTAATTCTAGTCTTTTTTTGCTTAATATTAAGCCAAATTTTATATAATTTTAAAAATATAATTTTCTAGGAAAAAAATGCAAAGCATTATACTTATAGGTAAGCCAAATGTGGGAAAATCAAGTCTTTTTAATAGAATGGCAAGACAAAGAATAGCTATTACAAGTGATATTTCAGGCACAACTAGAGATACAAATAAAACAGAAATTCATATTAATTCAAAAAAAGCCATGCTTATTGATAGTGGAGGGCTTGATGAAAGTGATGAACTTTTTAAAAATGTGAAAAAAAACACTTTAAAAGTAGCCAAAGAAAGCGATATCATACTTTATCTAGTTGATGGAAAATTAGCACCTGATGATGAGGATAGACAGTTTTTTTATTCTTTAAAAAAACTTGGAAAACCTATAGCCTTAGTGATTAATAAAGTAGATAATAAAAAAGATGAAGAAAGGGCTTGGGAGTTTGTAAATTTTGGCGTAAAGGAAATCTTTAATCTTTCAGTAACCCATAATGTAGGCTTAGATGAACTTTATGAATGGCTTGAAAAATTTTTACATGAAGAGTTTTTAATCCCCGATGAAGAAGAAAATTTAGAAGATTTTTTAGAGCATTATGAAGAAGGAAAAGAATTTCAATTTAAAGAAGTCGATCAAAATCATATCAGAGTGGGTATTGTAGGGCGTGTAAATGTTGGAAAATCAAGTCTTTTAAATGCTTTGGTTAAGCAAGAACGCAGTGTTGTAAGTTCTATCGCAGGAACTACTATAGATCCTGTTAATGAAAGTGTAGTTCATAAAGATAAAGTGATAGAATTTGTTGATACTGCAGGTATTAGAAAAAGGGGTAAAATTCAAGGACTCGAACGCTTTGCCTTAAATCGCACGGAAAAAATTTTATCTCATTCTCAAATAGCACTTTTGGTTTTAGATGCGCATGAGGGCTTTAGCGAGCTTGATGAACGCATTGCTGGGCTTGTGGCTAAGCATTATTTGGGTGTGATTATTGTTTTAAATAAATGGGATAAAAGTGAGATGGATTTTGATAAGACTGTAAAAGAATTGCGTCTTGATCGTTTTAAATTTCTAGCTTACGCACCCGTGATTAGTGTATCAGCTTTAAGTGGAAAAAGGGTGCATGTTTTACTCGATAAAATTTTGCAAATTTTTGAAAATTTCACTCAAAAAATCCAAACTTCTAAGCTTAATACCTTGATAGAAAATGCCACAAGAGCACATCCTTTGCCGCATGATTATGGGAAATTGGTTAAAATTTATTATGCAGTACAATACGACTTAGCACCGCCAAAAATTGCACTTATTATGAATCGTCCTAAGGCTTTGCATTTTAGCTATAAGCGTTATTTACAAAATCAAATTAGAAAAGAATTTAATTTTGAAGGTGTGCCTTTAGTGATTGCTTCGCGTAAAAAGGGCAGTAAAGAAAATGATGAAAGCTAAAAATATCGTTTTTATAGGATTTATGGGTTCTGGAAAAAGCACTTTAGCAAGAGCTTTAGCTAGGGATTTAGATCTTGTTTTTTTAGATAGTGATTTTTTAATAGAACAAAAATTTAATCAAAAAGTCAGTGAAATTTTTGCGCAAAAAGGGGAGAATTTTTTTAGAGAACAAGAGCAAAAAATGGCTGATTTTTTTAGTTCTTGTGAGAAAACTTGTATTGCTACAGGTGGGGGTTTTGTTAATGTTTCAAATTTAGAAAAAGCAGGTTTTTGTATTTATTTAAAAGCAAGTTTTGAATATTTAAAAAAGCGTTTAGATGAAAATGAAATTTCTAAAAGACCTTTGTTTTATGATGAAATTAAAGCAAAAAAATTATATAATGAGCGTTTAAGCAAGTATGAACAAAAGGCAAATTTTGTTTTAAATATAGAAAATAAAAATATAGATGAGCTTTTAAGCGAGATTAAAAAGGTGATAAAATGAGAGTATTAACAGGGCTTCAGCCAAGTGGCGATTTGCATATAGGTAATTATTTTGGTGCGATTAAACAAATGGTAGGTGCACAAGAAAAAAGCCAAATGTTTATGTTTATTGCTAATTATCATGCCATGACTTCTTCTCAAGATGGAGAAAAACTTAAACAAAATTCTTTAAAAGCTGCTGCGGCTTTTTTAAGCCTTGGTATAGATCCTCAAAAAAGCGTTTTTTGGTTGCAAAGTGACGTTAAGGAAGTTATGGAGCTTTATTGGATTTTATCGCAATTTACTCCTATGGGTTTATTAGAGCGTGCGCATAGTTACAAGGATAAAGTTGCCAAGGGGCTTAGTGCTTCACATGGGCTTTTTTCTTATCCTGTTTTAATGGCAGCTGATATTTTACTTTTTGATACACAAATTGTCCCTGTAGGAAAAGATCAAATCCAGCATGTTGAAATCGCACGCGATATTGCTTTAAAAGTTAATAATGAATGGGGTGAAATTTTTACCCTTCCAGAGGCTAAAGTTAATGAAGAAGTAGCTGTAGTTGTGGGTACTGATGGAGCAAAAATGAGTAAATCTTATCAAAATACTATAGATATTTTTAGCAGTGAAAAAACCTTAAAAAAACAAATTTCTTCCATAGTTACAGATAGTACCGCTTTAGAAGATCCAAAAGATCATGAAAACTGCAATGTTTTTAAAATCGCAAAGCTTTTTTTAGATGAAGCAGGGCAAAAAGAATTACAAATACGCTATGAAAAAGGTGGTGAGGGTTATGGACATTTTAAAATGTATTTAAACGAGCTTGTAAATGCTTATTTTAAAGAAGCGAGAGAAAAATACAATGAGCTTTTAGAAAAGCCTTTGCATTTGAAAGAAATTTTGGATTTTGGTGCGACAAAAGCAAGAAAAATTGCCCAAGAAAAAATGCAAAAAATTTATGAAAAAATCGGATTTTAAGGAGTAGAAAATGCTAGATTTAAAAAATTTGCAAAATAATTTTGATGAAGTGGCTAAAAAGTTAAAAAATAAAAAAGTTGATGAAAATATCTTAAAAAAACTTGCTGAACTTTTTGCAAGTTTAAAAAAAGAAAAAACAGCTTTAGAAGAATTTCAAGCTTTTCAAAATAAATTCAGCAAAGAGCTTGCTACAGCCGAAGATAAAGAAAGTTTAAAAGCAAAATTAAGCGAAAATAAAAGCAAAATTAATGAGCAAAGCGCTAAAGTAAATGCTTTAGAAAATGAGCTTGAAGAAATCGCTCATGCCATCCCAAATATCCCTGATGAGTCTGTGCCTGTAGGTGAAGATGAAGATGAAAATATGGAGCTTAAAAAAGTTTTAAATCCACCTAGCTTTGATTTTACTCCAAAAGAACATTTTGAATTGGGTGAGAGTTTAAATTGGCTTGATTTTGTGCGTGGGGTAAAAATTTCACAAAGTCGTTTTTGTGTGCTTAAGAACGAAGGAGCTTTATTAAGCCGTGCTTTGGTAAATTATATGATAGATTTTAATAGAAGTCGTGGATTTGAATTTGTTAATGTGCCTTTTTTGGTAAATGGTGCTACTATGTTTGGGACAGGTCAGTTGCCAAAATTTAAAGAAGATATGTATAAAGTAGATGATGAGGATTTATATTTGATCTCAACTTCTGAAATTCCAGTAACCAATCTTTATAGTGGAGAAATTTTAGCTAGTGAAACTTTACCGATAAAAATGACTTGTTATAGCGCTTGTTTTAGAAAAGAAGCAGGCAGTGCAGGGCGTGATACAAGAGGTATTATAAGACAACACCAGTTTGAAAAAGTAGAGCTTGTAAGTATCACTAAACCTGAGCAAAGTGATAGCGTGTTTAATGAAATGCTTGAGTGTGCAAGTGATTTGCTGAGTTCTTTAGGTTTAGCGCATAGACATTTGATGCTTTGCACTGGAGATTTGGGTTTTAGTGCAGCAAAAACTGTAGATCTTGAAGTGTGGCTTCCAGGACAAAATAAATATCGTGAGATCAGCTCGGTTTCAAATTGTCGTGATTTTCAAGCAAGACGCGCTAAAATTCGCTATAAAAACGAACAAGGAAAAAATGAACTCGTCCATACTCTTAATGGCTCATCTTTAGCGGTAGGAAGAACTTTGGTAGCAATTATGGAAAATTATCAAGATAAAGAAGGAAAAATTCATATTCCTGATGCTTTGAAAAAATATTTTTAAAGAGTATAGATGGCTGAACAAGAAGATATAATACTAGAAAAACCTGAAGATGGCTTAAATCAACCAAGACTCGATGAGAGTTTAGAGGGATTTAAGGGGCAAGAGGGGCAAGCTCCAGAAGATGAAGAATTTGCATCATTGCCAGAAGAATTACCTCAAGAAAATAGTGAGAGTGGTTTTAAATTTACAAGAGAAAGTGCGCCTGAAGATGTATCAACTTTTGAAGAAGTTGAAAGTCAAGAGCTTACGCCTTGGTATAAAGATCGTAAGTTTATGTCTCTTGTGGGTTTATCTTTGGGGATTATTTGTATTTTAGTTTTTACACTTTTTTATTTAACTTTTAGTGAAGGAAAAATTAAACCAGATATTATAGCTTCTAAGCCTTTAGAACAACCTGTTGTTATGCCTGATGAATCATATAAATACAATGATATGCAAAGAATTGATGGTATGATCCAAAAAGCAAATGCTTTATATTTAAAGGGTGAAGTTGAACAGGCTTTAAAAGTTTATGAGCAAGTTGCCGTATATAATGAATCTTTATCTAATTATAATTTAGGCGTTTCTCAAATGAATGAGAATAAATTCCAAGAAGCTTTTGAAAGCTTCAAGAAAGCTATAGCCAATGGAGAAAATCAAAGTGTAGCTGCTATCAATGCTGCTGTTTGTGCTTTAAAGCTTAATGATAAGGAAAAATTTAGATATTATATTGATTTAGCTCAAGTGTATCTTCCAAAAGAAGGAAAATCAAAATTATATGATTATTATTTAAGCTTGATTAATTATTACAAAGGATATTACCCTGAGGCCTTACAAATGTTACAAAGAACAGATGTGGAGCCGTATTCTGATGTTGCAAAGTATTTGTCTGCTAAAATTTATGCAAAAATGGACTTTGATTCCAAGGCTATACAGCAATTAAATTCTCAAGGCAATTTTGAATCTAGTTTATCTTTAGGTCTTTTATACGCTAGAATAGGAGAATATGCTAAAGCTAAAGTCGCTTTAAGTACAGCGATGAAAATTGAAAGAGATTTTAATCAGAGTTTGGCGGCTTTAACATTGGTTGATATTAAAACAGGAAATTATCAAGAAATGTTAGCACGCTTGCAAAATTCTTATGATAATGATAAAGATAGATATAAGATTTTAGATACTTATAAAATTCAAGTTCGTTTAAATAAGGATCTTTTTAATATAGCAGTTGCTCAAAATTCTTTTTCAAAAGATTTGTTAAAAAAACAAAAAGATCAATTCGATTTACTTTTTTATTTTGCACCTTATCAAGTGTTTGATAGTAAGCAGGCTGCTTTGTATATTAAAAAAGCTAATGTTACAGATTTCGTAGATGATAGTACTGATGCGGGAATTTATCTTAATGCAAGCAAAGCTCTTTCATCTACCAATGTAAAAATTGCCAATATTATTAACTATGCATTAAATCAGAAGTTACGCCTTGCTAACCAAGAATTTCAAAAACTTATCAAGGATTATCCAGAACATAGTATTTTACATTATAATTTGGCTTTAACCTATGCCCAAATGCAAAATTATGAACTTGCTTATAAGCATTTTTCAAGTTCATATCATCTTAATCCTAAAAATTACTTAGCAGGTGCTTTTGCTATGTTTTGTGCAAAATTAATTGATATTGATACAACTAAACTTTACAATGAAATTCTTGATAATATAGCTGCTGATTCTAATTTTAAAGCTAATATGCAAAAAAGTATGTTGTTTTTAGTTAATAATAATTATATTTCTATGCTTCCTTATTTAGATGAAACAAAAAAAGACACGCCTTTGAGTTTGATTTTTGAAGCTATTGTTGCTAAAAATAATAACCTTAATAATCAAGTAGATGTGAAAATTGCTAAATTGCGTTCAGAGTTACCTGAAGATATTTTGGCAAATATTTTGTATTTTAATTCTTTAAATTCAAATTTAAATATTAAAGAATATGCTCAAAATGCTCAAATTCATTTTAAAAATTTAAAGCTTGATTATCGTAGTGTTTTTGGTGGGCCAAATATAGCTAGGGAATTTTATGTTAATTTAATGCATATTGCAGGGCTTTTAAATTTAGAAAGACAGAAATTTAAAGAGTTGATTAATGTTTCAGGAGCAAAAGATGAGGGTATTTTACAAACTTTAGCTTATTTGGATATTTTTGCACAGCAATACGAGGAGGCTTATGCGCTTTATAATTCTTTGATTGATGATTATGGAGCTAAAGATACTAAAACTTTATTTTTAGCAGCCGTAGCAGCCGTAGGTGCAAATAATCCAAATTCAGCTATAGCGCTTTTGCAGCTTTCTAAACTTACAGATAAAAATAACAAAGAAAGTAAAGCAGCTCTTGGTATGTTGTATCAAGAAGTAAAGAACTATGAAGCTGCGATATCTCAGTATAAAACTTTACCTAATAATTTTAAGAGTGAATTTTTTACTTTTGATATCAATAACAACTAAAAATGCTTAGAACTTTCTAAGCATTTTTAGTTAAGCTTGAAGATCTAGAGTTTTTCCGCCTAGTTCATCGATGCGATCGCTAACTTTTTTAAGTGCCGCATCTATTGTATTTTGACTGATTTGAGGAAGTTCTCCGCCCCACATTTTTTCTGCTTGCTCAAATCCTTTTTTCATACCTTCAAGACCTTTTTTCAATTTTTCAACATCATCGCCACCGCCTTTAATAACAAAATCCGCGATGCGACTGGCTGTATTTTCCACTCCAAAAAAACCATCTTCACTTACAAGTTGTTGAAGTTCATCTGTATTCATATCAAGTGGATTTTTGCCACTGTAGCCTAAGGATGCAAAATCAATATTTTTAAGTATAGATTTCGCAGTATCTAAATTGGCACCATTTAAAAGACTATCTAGTCCAGTTTGGGCATTGCTCGAACCTATTACAGTATTCATTGTTTGCTGTTGAAACTGAACTAGGTAAATTTGTGTAATGCCCTTTCCACCAAGTGCATTTAATTTTTCAAGGGTATTTTTATCTACATCCTTGCTAGAATTAGCACTTTGAACATTTTTGTCTTTTGTGTTTTCCTTAGCATCATCTGCCTTCTTATTGCTAACTTGTGTTTGTGCCATGCTAGCGATATTTGAAAAAGTATTCACTTGCATATTTGCTCCTTTGTGTGAGGCTTTAATTTATATCGACTTTTGACTTAAAAAATTTATAAGGACATTAAATTCCTTATTTTCAAAGGAATTTAATGTTTTATTGTAGATAATAAGTAATTTGCTCTTTATTGAGAATGCGGATAAGATTGCTAGTGCCTTCTACTCCTGCTGGAAAGCCTGCGGTTAGAAGATAGCATTTATCTTCATTCACAAAACCTTTTTCAACACTTGATCTTACAGAGTCTTTTAATAATTCTGTAAGTTCATTACTTTTGTTAACCAAGATCGCAGGATTAACTCCCCAAACTATACTTAAAGAGTTTAAGGTTTTTTCAGAATGTCCTACTGCTATGATTTCTATATTTGGACGATATCTTGCAATCTTAATAGCAGATTTTCCGCTACTTGTTAAAGAAAAAATAGCATCAGCGTTAAGATCTGTTGCAAGATGAGCTGAAGAACGCATGATTTTATCTGTATTGTCTAAATCATTAAAATCATTAAATTTGTTATATGGATAGCGTTTTTCTGTTTCTATTATAGTTTGGCACATTATATCAACAGCATTTGCAGGATCTATACCAACGGCACTTTCTTCACTTAGCATTACTGCATCTGTTCCATCTAAAACAGCATTTGCAACATCTGAAATTTCAGCTCTTGTGGCGGTTTTGCTTTTGGCTAATGAAAAAAGCATTTGAGTCGCAGTAATAACAGGCTTAGAGGCATTGTTTGCTTTTTGTATGATTTCTTTTTGGATATTAGGAACTTTATAATAAGGCACCTCAATACCTAAATCTCCTCTTGCAACCATTATACCATCGCTAGATTTAATAATCTCATCAATATTTTCTACTGCATCAAATTTTTCAATTTTTGCAAAAATGGATATTTTTGCGTTATTTTGTGCTAAAATTTCACGAACTTCATCAATATCGTGCGCATTTTGTACGAAAGATATTGCTAAAAAATCTACTTCATTTTTTATACCCCAAAGTAAATCATTTTTATCTTTTTGTGTAATAACATCAATATTGATTTTAGTGTTCGGAAAATTAATACCTTTATTTGAGTTTAAAAAACCATCATTTTCTATAATGGTTTCAATTTTTTGATCATCTATGCTTACTACTTTAGCACGAATTGATCCATCGTATAGATAAATATATTCATCAATTTTTAACATATCTAAAATAGATTTTTGATTAATACTGATTTTATAATGATTTTGAGCAATCTTCTCCCCTAAAATTGTTTCACGATAAAAATCAATTCTATCACCCTTTTTTAATTCAAATGGTTCTTTAAGTTCGCCTGTACGAATTTTAGGACCACTAATATCTTGTAAAATTCCAATACGAGTATGCAATTCTTTAGCTACTCTTCTTATGGTATCTAAGTTTTTTTTATGATACTCATGTGTTCCATGAGAAAAGTTTAAACGGAAAACATTTACACCATTGATAATCATTTGGCGTAGAATTTCTTCCTTTTCACTTGCTGGACCTACTGTGGCTACAATTTTTGTTTTTTTAAGCATAGCAAACTCCTTTTGAAATTATTGTAGCTAAAAATAGAAACAAAATGATTACAATAATTCTGAAGAAAATTTATCTTCGTTAAATTCCATTCCTAAGTAATTACATATAAGTTTTGCGTCTCTTTCAGCATTTCCTAAACAACTTGTTGCCCCAGGACTTGGAGTCATATTGAAAATAATACCAGGGGTTTCTGTGATGCTTGCTTCACCTAGCATTAATTCTCCTTTAGTTTTATCAATAACTTGTGGTCTTACGCCTCCAAAACCTTTTGCATAATAAATATCACTTGCTTTAAGACTTGGGACTATTTTTTTGGCATCTTTAACAAATAAGCTTTTATCAATAAAAGGTAGTTCAAAAAGATAATTATAAAAGATGTAATTTCTAATTGTTGCATCTTTAAACATATTAAAAGTTACTTTTAAAACAGTTTTATCAAGTTTTAGTGCTTCAAAAAATTCTGGAACTGATTTTAGACCATGATAACGTTCTAGTTTTGGAATAACAAGTGCGGTAGGTCCAAAGCGAGTGTTCATATCAGCAAGCAAATCAGGATCTCCATGAAGAGCTGCAAATGGAAGTTTAGGATTTTGCACCATATAAACCTTACCGTTTAAAAGTTTTTGTTTGGTTAAATAAAAACTTCCTGCAACAGGCCAACAAGACTTATCCATACCTAAGTTCATTTTATGTGCTAAATATAAAGAGTGTGCCCCAGCATTGACAACTACGCTTTTGGCATGGTATTCTTGATGATTTGAGGTTTTTAATATAAAAATATCTTCCTTTTTTTCTATGTGAATAATTTCTTGATTAAAGGCAACAAAAGTATTTTTATTTTGTTTTTGCGCTTGTTCTATTAGATTTATACTCATTTTCCCAAAATCTACAGTTGTAAAAACCTCGCCGCTTTCAACACCCATGGCACAGATATTTTCAGGTCTATCTTGATTGCAATCTTCTCCTAAAACAACCTTGGGTTCAATTTGTTTGATTTTTGCTTTATCGAAAAATTTTATATAAGGATAAAGTTCTTTAAATTCTTCATAGCGTTTTTTCATATAATCACATTCTATATCTCCAACAGCTAGGGCCATTTTTTGATGAGAAAACATGAAATTATTTTGCGCATTTTGCATGAGTCCATATTTAACTATCATATCAGCTGTTCTTTTTACTTTTCGCGCTTTTTCTAAAGTATAATTGGTTTCAATATCTCCACAATGAATGGTTTGAGAATTACTCGTTCCCTTAGAATTTAATGTTGCAGCTGTATTATATTTTTCTATCAAAGCAATATTTTTAATATTTGTATATCTTGCAAGCTCGTAAAATAATGCTGCTCCTGAAATTCCAGCTCCGATGACAAGCACATCAAATTCTTGTTGGCTCATTGTTTTTCCTTTTTTTATTTTAATAAACTTTTTTCTAAATAGAAGTTTAATTGAATTTGTTTTACAAAAAGTTAAATTTCATTAAGGTTTGATATCAATGAGAATTTTTGTAACATTTTTAATAAAGTAAATTGGGATTTTCTTTTATAATCTTTTTCATTCCTCGAAAGATTAAAAGTTTATCATAAATTGCGTGATCGAAAAAATTTGCTAAAAATTGTCCATCTCCACCAGTGAAATAAAGCTTTTTATTTTGAGTGGCATCTTTTATCAGTAGGTAAATTCCTTTAAAAACACCATAACTTAAAGCATCCATGGTTTTTTGCGGGAATGCATCAAGACTAACTTGAGTGTTAAATTCACTTTTTAATCGTGGTGAAATATGGCTATAAATTTTTTTATAATTTGCAATACCTGGCAAGATAAAACCACCAAGATGTATAGAATTAGAAATAATATCAATTGTAATAGCACTACCTGCATCTACAACAACTCCATCTTCAATAGTATAACAAGCTGCTATGCGATCGATTCCTAATCCTTGATAAATAGTATCAAATAAAAAATAAGGTTCAAGATTGATAAAATTTTTTTGATTTTTTAAATGTTCTTTGAGATGCTCATTGACATTGATATAAAAAATTTTTTGTTCATTTTTAAATTCTAAAAACTGATCTATACTAAGAGTAAAATATTTGTTATCATCTAGGAAATTAGCATTTGAATTCCCAATGTCACAGAGCAGCATAGATATTAAATCCTTTCATTTCTAGATGATTTTTTGCTTTAGAGCAAAGAGAAGCCATGCTAAAAAAATATTTGTTATTTATGTTAATTTGCTGTGCTAGATTTTCTAAAAATAAGGCATCTTTCATTAAAAATTTTGTTTTTCCTGTATACATAAAAAGAATGTTATTTTGATCTTTGGCGCAAATATAACTTTTTTTTCTAGTCAACATACTTAAGTCATAGGGCTTTAAATTTAATTTTAAAGCCTTTATTGTTTGTTCTAAAATTTTTATCATAGCAAATCTAAAATTTTATCTCCGTAGTAAAATTTACCATTCCCCATGAAAGAAATTTTATCAACAGCTTCTGAAAGTTTAAATACTTGCGTATTATCTAAATTTAGATTCATTTTGATAAGATAGCCTGTTTTTTCAAAAATATATAAATAATTATTGTATATATTGCTTTTTACAAAAATAGCAAATTCAAATTTTTTTTCCGCAATTTTTCTTAAGTTATAATCAGTTTTAATAATAGTGCCATCTTTTTCTAGAATAAAAATACTATCATCACTAAGTGCAACATCTTTTATGTCAGCGTCAAGATAAAGAGTTCTAGCAGGGCTTACAACAATGATTTTTTTAGCTGTTGCTGCTATAAGTTTATCTCCGATTACGCTTAGATGGATTACATTGTTGAAAAAATTTTCTGCTGAAATAACCACATCTTTAATGACTTGAAGATTGTTTCTTGAAAGAATTAAAATTTTACCATCTAGTGTTGGATAAACGATGATATTGTCTAAAAATATAGGATTAGCGGTACGACTGTCTTGAGCTGGAGCTGAGGTTAGGGTTTGAGTGAATTTAATACCCAAAGAACGATTTGCAAGAACTATAGTATTGTTTGCAAGTACAAGGGCTAAATCATCTCCATTAGAAGCTACTCCTACAACACTAGCGTCAAATTGAAAATTATAAATTTCATTATAAGAATTGTCAAAAATTTTTAAATTTCCATTATTATCTGCAGTAAAATATTCCCCATCTTGATAAGCTAGAAGCATATAATTTTTAGGAAGTTTAAACTTGTCTATGGAGATATTATTTTTTAAGATAGCTGTATTATTGCTAAGTTTTGCAGAAACTAGATTCCAATCAACAATTTTACTTTTTAAATTGCTATTATGACTTAAATCTCCATCGGTTTGTTTTGGTTCAAAATATTGTCTTTTGGTGCCACAAGCACATAGAAATATTAAACAAAATAGTGTTAAAAATATTTTTTTCATTGTGTAATGCCTTGATAATGTTTGAGGTTTTTAGCTATTTGATTTAAACTTGAATTTTCTTTTATCTGAGAAAGTAAAACATTAGCTTCTTCGATTTTATTTTGCTCTAAAAGTTTGTAAGCTTCTAATAATTTATCATAATTTTTTAAAAATATCGATTTATCTCCTAAAGATAATGCGATAATATTTTTAAGTAAAGTGTTTGTTTGAGCATTATTATAAATTTGTTTTAGTTCATTTTGGAGAGTTGTATTATTGAAATCATTAATATTTTCTTTTAGTAAAAAGATAGCGTAAAGATTGGTATTTTTATTTTTAAGTTGTTCTAAAAGATTTTTATTGCTAGGATCTTGTATTAGATTGGCATAAATTTCATTTGCTTCTTTTGTTTTATAATCGTTTATTTTTGAGATTATAAAATTTCCAGCAAACCAAGCAACTAAAATTATCACAACAGCAGATATGTAAAATTTATACTTGCGTATAAATCTCTCTCCTTTGATAAAATTTTCTATAAATTGTTCTTCTGTGTTAAGTTCGTTTTTAACAACTTTTAAATTATCTTTTAGTCCCAAAATTTATCCTTGAAAAAAATATTTTTATTTTTGTATAGAAAAATTATGATATTGTATCATATAAATTGCAAAATATCCTAAACAATTTAAAGCTTTTTATGATATAATTTTTAAAATTTTAACTTTTTTATTAAGGTTTAAGAAATGCAAATAGATGAGAAATTATTAAGCAAGCTTGAAAAATTAAGTGCTTTACAAATAATAAAAAACAGAAATGAAACCATTGCACAGTTAAGTGAAATTGTGAATTTTGTTGAAAAGTTAAACGAACTTGATTTAAACTCCCAAGAGATTACTGTGAGTACTATAAAAGGTGGAGCTCCTTTGAGGATTGATGAGATAAGAAATAGCAATGTTATTGATGAGGTTTTAGATTGTGCTCCAAAAAAACAAGAACATTTTTTTGTTGTTCCTAAAATCATAGAATGATTAACTTAGCATTTAGTGCTTATTTGTAGAATAAATTTAAAACAAAAAATCAGAGAGTGTATTGAAATGAATTTTTATTGGTTTGATGCTTTTATTTTAGGATTTACCTTGCTTTTAGGGCTTAAGGGTATTATCAATGGTTTGATAAAAGAAATTTTTGGACTTTTGGGTATTATTGGTGGTGTTTTTATTGCTTCAAAATATGCAACTCAAGCAGCTGAATTTATACAAAGTACTTTTTATAAGATAGAAAATCAAAGCTTAGCTGGATTTGCTGGATTTTTAGCCATATTAATTATTTTTTGGATAGTTTGTTTATTGGTGGGTAATTTTCTTTCTAAGTTGATTAAATTAAGTGGCTTAGGTTTTTTAGATCGTATTGGTGGCTTTATATTTGGCGGAGCAAAAATCTTTTTAATTTTTGCAATTTTGGTTTTTTGTGTAGCAAGAATCGATTTTTTAAATGACAAATTAGGTAATTTTGCTAAAAATAGCTATACTTTAAATTTGCTTAAAGAAACGGGATCTTTTATTATGAATCAACCTTTAGCAGAAAATAGTCTAGATCATGCTAGTGAAAAGTTGCAAGATATTGTAAGTGATTTAAACAATACTCAAAAAGGGGAGTGATATGCTGATAGAAAATGTGGAATATGATGTTTTACTTGAGAGATTTAAAAAAATATTAAGACAAGGCGGACTTAAATATACCAAGCAAAGAGAAGTGCTTTTAAAAACCCTTTATCACAGTGATACTCATTACACGCCCGAAAGTTTATATATGGAAATCAAACAAGCTGAACCTGATTTAAATGTAGGAATTGCAACTGTTTATCGTACTTTAAATTTGCTTGAAGAAGCAGAAATGGTAACTTCCATTTCTTTTGGTTCAGCAGGTAAAAAATATGAGCTTGCCAATAAACCTCATCATGATCATATGATATGTAAAAATTGCGGAAAAATTATAGAGTTCGAAAATCCTATTATAGAAAGACAGCAAGCCTTGATTGCAAAAGAACATGGTTTTAAACTTACAGGGCATTTGATGCAGCTTTATGGTGTTTGTGGCGATTGTAATAATCAAAAAGCAAAGGTAAAAATATAAATGTTTGATAATATTTTAGAGCAGCAAAGAATAGAAAAAGCTAAAGAGTTAAAAAAATTAGGGATTAATCCTTATCCTCATTTTTTAGAAAAAGAAATGTCTTTAAAGACTTTTAAGGATAAATTTTCTTATATTTTAGAGCAAATTGAAAAAAGAGATGAAAGTGTCAATGCTGTTGTTGCAGGACGTTTGAAACTTTTGCGTATAGCTGGGAAATCGATTTTTGCAAACATTGAAGATGAGGATACAAATTTACAAATTTATTTTAGTAGAGATAGCGTAGGTGAAGAACTTTATACGATTTTAAAAAAGAATTTAGAGGTGGGTGATATTGTTTTGGTTAAAGGTTTTCCTTTTGTAACTAAAACAGGTGAGTTTAGTTTGCATGCAAGCAAAGTAAAACTCGCTACAAAAGCTATTGTTCCTTTACCTGAAAAATATCATGGATTAACAGATATTGAGCAAAGATATCGCAAACGTTATGTTGATATGATAATGAATGCAGAAGTTAGAAAAGATTTTTTAGTGCGTTCTAAAGTGGTGAGTTTGATTCGTCATTTTTTTGAAAATAAAGGCTTTTTAGAAGTAGAAACTCCTATGATGCATCCGATTGCAGGTGGAGCAAACGCTAAGCCTTTTATAACTTTTCATAATTCTTTAGGTGTAGAAAGATTTTTAAGAATTGCTCCAGAACTTTATCTTAAAAGACTTATAGTGGGTGGTTTTGAGGCGGTTTTTGAAATCAATCGTTGTTTTAGAAACGAAGGTATGGATTTAACTCATAATCCCGAATTTACAACTATAGAATTTTATTGGGCTTATCATAATTATAAAGATTTAATGGATTTAACTGAAGAACTTTTTGCTTTACTTTTGGATAAACTTAATTTAGGAAAAACAATAGAATTTGATGGAAAAATGATAGATTTTTCCAAACCTTTTGAAAGAATAACCTATAAAGATGCACTTTGTAAGTATGGTGGTTTAGATAGGGATTTAATCGAAGATAAGGAAAAAATTCTTACTAAATTAAAAGCAGATGGTTTTGAAGCGAATGAAAAGCTTGAACTTGGACATTTACAAGCTGAACTTTTTGACAATTATGTGGAAGAAAAATTGATCAATCCTACTTTTGTGATTGATTTTCCTATTTCCATAAGTCCTTTATCAAGACGTAGTGATGAGGATTCTCAGATTGCTGAGAGATTTGAGTTGTTTATTTGTGGAAGAGAATTGGCAAATGGTTTTAATGAGCTTAATGATCCTCTTGATCAATATGAGAGATTTTTAAAACAAATTGAAGCTAAAAATGCAGGCGATGAAGAGGCTTGTGAAATGGATGAAGATTTTGTAAATGCTTTGGGTTATGGAATGCCCCCAACGGCAGGGCAGGGCATAGGCATAGATAGACTTGTTATGCTTTTGACAAACAAAAAATCTATTCGAGATGTGATATTGTTTCCTGCAATGCGTCCATTAAAATCAGAACTAAAGGAGAAGGAATGAGTTTAGAAATGTTTGATAAAGAAATTTTTGATTTAACAAACAAAGAGTTAGAGCGTCAATGTGAAGGTCTTGAAATGATAGCGAGTGAAAATTTCACTTTACCTGAAGTAATGGAAGTTATGGGAAGTATCTTGACAAATAAATACGCAGAAGGTTATCCGAGTAAAAGATATTATGGTGGTTGTGAATTTGTTGATGAGATTGAAACTCTAGCCATTGAAAGATGTAAAAAACTTTTTAATTGCAAATTTGCTAATGTTCAGCCTAATTCGGGTTCTCAAGCTAATCAAGGTGTTTATGCGGCTTTGATTAATCCAGGTGATAAAATTTTAGGAATGGATTTAAGTCATGGTGGACATTTAACTCATGGCGCAAAAGTAAGTTCTTCAGGTAAAATGTACGAAAGTTGTTTTTACGGTGTAGAACTTGATGGAAGAATTGATTATGAAAAAGTAAGAGAAATTGCTAAAAAAGAAAAGCCAAAACTTATAGTTTGTGGAGCTAGTGCTTATGCAAGAGTGATTGATTTTGCTAAATTTAGAGAAATTGCCGATGAAATAGGTGCTTATCTTTTTGCTGACATAGCTCATATTGCAGGCCTTGTTGTAGCAGGGGAGCATCCAAGTCCTTTTCCGCACGCTCATGTAGTAAGCTCAACTACACATAAAACTTTGCGTGGTCCAAGAGGTGGTATTATTATGACAAATGATGAAGAGCTTGCTAAAAAAATTAATTCTGCGATTTTTCCAGGTATTCAAGGTGGTCCTTTGATGCATGTAATTGCTGCAAAAGCAGTAGGATTTAAATTTAATCTTAGCGATGAGTGGAAAGTTTATGCAAAACAAGTAAGAACCAATGCTCAGGTTTTAGCTAATGTTTTAATGGATAGAAAATTTAAACTTGTTAGCGATGGAACAGATAATCACCTTGTTTTAATGAGTTTTTTAGATCGTGAATTTAGTGGAAAAGATGCAGATTTAGCTCTTGGAAATGCAGGTATTACTGCAAATAAAAATACCGTTCCAGGAGAGATTAGAAGTCCTTTTATCACAAGTGGATTAAGACTTGGAACTCCAGCCCTTACTGCCAGAGGTTTTAAAGAAAAAGAAATGGAAACTGTGTCAAATTATATTGCAGATATTTTAGATGATATTAATAATGAAAAATTACAAGAGAATATTAAACAAGAATTAAAAAAACTTGCAAGTAATTTTATTATTTATGAAAGGGCTATGTTTTGATTTCACCAATGGATATGTCGCTAATTAAAATAATTGGCGATCATTATTATATAAGACGCGATAAAATTGTAAATAAAACTACACATAGAGGTCGCTTATTTTTTGATAAATTTGAAAGAGTTGATGCTCCTTTAAATTTAAATGTCATGAGAGAACACGCTGCTAAAAAAATTGTTGTCGCTCATGATTTAATAACAAAAGATAATAAAGTAGAAAATATTGTCTTTGATTATAATGGTTTTAATGCTGAAAGATTTTATCACCGTGCACAACTTATTTTAAGAGAAGAAGGTTTTATAAATTTCACAGCCTATAAGACTAAAACTCCAGGACATTTACATCTTTATATTCACAAAGGACACACGGCGTTAAACGAAGGTTATTCTTTAGCGTCTAAACTTTCAATGATGTTTGCAAGTAAAATGCCAGTAGAATGGAAGGTGTTTCCTAGTATGGATGTACCTAGGGAATTTAATATTTTAATATTGCCTTATGAGGTTTATCAAAAAGAACGAGGAAGTTCTTGGTCTAAGCACATGTAAGAAAGGACAAATTATGGAAAATCAAAAAAATGAATTTGATGATATTATTTTAGAAAAAAGTAATAAAAGTGAAAAAGTAAAAAAAATTCTTTTACGAGTTATTGCTTTAGTTATTTTGTTTTTAGCTATCATGATAGTTATGAAACTTATTAATGGTAGTGGTGATGAAAATACGCAAAATCAAAGTGTATTACCAAGTGAACCTATAGCAACTCAAGACAATAACAATGATACTTCTTTTGAAAGTATGCCAATTACAGATAATACTTCAGCAGAAGATCAATTTGAGGCATTAAGAAAACAATTTCAAGATGAACAAAATACAACTCAAAATACAACAACCTCTAGTTCAAATAACAATGATACTACAAATTTTGCTATGCCTGATCAAGAAGTTCCAGCAGAACCAACAGCAACTACTTCAGAAAATACCACTCCGCAAGCAAGTGCTCCCAAACAAGAAGTAAAACAAACTGCAAAACCTAAAGAAGAAGTAAAAAAACAAACAGAAAGCACAAAACAAACTCCTAAAAAAGAACAAAATGCAAATGATTTATTTAAAAATGTTGATGCTAAACCTGTACATCCAAGTGGTTTAGCATCGGGTATTTATGTGCAAATTTTCTCAGTAAGTAATTTGGATCAAAAATCAAAAGAACTTGCTTCTGTAAAACAAAAAGGTTATGATTATAAACTTTATAAAACTACAGTTGGAGGTAAAGAAATTACTAAGGTTTTAATAGGACCATTTGAAAAGGCAAATATTGCAGTAGAACTTGCTAAAATCCGTAAGGATATTGCAAAAGATGCTTTTTCTTTTACTTTAAAATGAAATTTTTAGCAGTTATAGGCGATCCTATTTCTCACTCTAAATCGCCTAGAATGCATAATAATGCTATTAAAGCCTTAGGGCTTGATAGTATTTATACACGCTATCATTTAAGAAATGCTAACTGTTTAAGAGAAGATTTTTTTAAATTAGGACTTAGTGGAGCTAATATTACTTTGCCTTTTAAGGAAAAAGCTTTAGATATTGCTGATGTGAAGGATGATTTTGCTAGAAATATTGGCTCTGCAAATACTTTATGCTTAAAAGAAGACAAAATTTACGCTTACAATACTGATGCTTTAGGTTTTTTAGAAGCTATTAAGGATTTTGATAATATAAAAAAAGCTTTGATTTTAGGTGCTGGAGGTACAGCTTTGGCACTTGCTTATACATTAAAACAAAAAGGCATAGAGGTGTATATAGCTAATCGCAGCAAAGAAAGATTTAAAGATTTTTTAGCTTATCGAACTTATCTTTATAAAGACTTGCAAGATTTTGATTTTGATTTGGTTATAAATTCAACTTCTGCTGGATTAAAAGATGAAAATTTACCTTGTGATAGGGAGCTTTTAGGTAGAATTTTACCTAAAGCTAAATTTGCTTTTGAGGTAATTTATGGCAGAGAAACACCTTTTTATAGATTGTGTAAAGAGTATCATTTAAAAATTAAAGATGGACTTGATATGCTTTTATGGCAAGGGGTTTTTGCTTTTGAGCTTTTTTTTGAAATACAAGATAAAAGAGAGATGATAAAAAATGCAATGCAACAAGCATTGATTTTAAAGTAGAATGATAGTTATTTTTTTGTATGAGAAAATTTAATTTTCTCACAAGTTTTATCATTCAAATATTTCTACCCCATCTTGATTTTTACTTTGATTATTTTGATTTGTTGAAGACGGATTTGTAGGAATATTTTGCGTAGGTGTGTTTTCAATTGTATTATTTTGATTAAAATTTGTTTGAGGTAAGCTTTCTTCAAAGGTAGCATTGCCATCAAAACTATTAAAACTACTGTTTGTATTAGGTATAGTTTTGCCTATGTCTGTTGCTTTTGGAAGATTGTTATAAAGTGTATTTAATGTATTTTTATAAAAAGCTAAAATACTTTTATCAATTTCAAAAGCAGGTTGCTCCAAACCTTTATTGAGTTGAGTTGGTACGGTGGAGATAGTAGTTTTAAACATATTAACCCCATCATCATTTTTAATAGGATAGTTAAGCGCAACTAAAGAATCCAGTTTGGTGCTGCTTGAAAGATTGGTTGAATTTTGTGGATTGTGTGCATCTATAAAATCTATTTTACCTTTAAAATTTATACCTAAATTGGATTTTACATAATCTCCACTCATAAAATTGCTTGTTTTTTGTGCATTTTTTTCTTCCGTATAAATACTGATTGAACTTTTAAGAGTGTAGTCTGGATTAGTAGTAACTATTTTATAGCCTTTTAGTTGAGCGATGGTTTTGATCTGCTCTTCTAAATTTTGTTTTAAAAGATCAATTTCCTTTTCCATTCGAATTTTAAGCACTGAATTTTCAAAATAATCAGAATAATTGTTATTTTGTTCTATATTAATAGGCTCAAGAGCAATGCTTACTCCAGAATCAATAGGTTCAACCTTTGTTGGAACTTGGGGTTTAAAATTTGGCATAGAAACATTGACAAAATTACTACTTGTGCCTCCACAAGCTGCTAAAATTAACATACTACTAGCAAGTAAAATATATTTTTTCATTTTTTACCTTTATTTAATGTGTTTGTGTTAATTATAGCAAGTTAAAGTTTTTTTGTTATATTTTTATAAAAGAAAATTAGGAAAGATATATGGAATTTTGGCAGCATATTTATTCAAATTTTAATGTTATAGCTTTTAGCATCTTTGGTTTAAAGGTGCATTGGTATGGCATTATGTATGTTATAGCTTTGCTTTTGGCTTTGCTTTTGGCTAAATTTTTTGTAAGAAAATTTCAACTAGACATTAATGAAAAACATTTGGATAGTTATTTTATATGGGTTGAAATAGGGGTTATTTTAGGTGCAAGGCTTGGATATATTTTGATTTATGATGCAAATACTATGTATTATATTACTCATCCTTGGCAAATTTTTAATCCTTATATTAATGGTGAATTTGTAGGTATTCGAGGTATGAGTTATCATGGAGCAATTATAGGATTTTTGATAGCTACTTTATTGTTTTGTAAAAAATATAAAACAAATCCTTGGATTTTTCTTGATTTGGTTGCTTTAAGTGTTCCATTGGCTTATGTTTTTGGTCGTATAGGAAATTTTTTAAATCAAGAGCTTTTTGGTCGCATTACAAATGTGCCTTGGGGAATTTATGTTGATGGAGTATTGCGCCATCCATCGCAACTTTATGAAGCATTTTTAGAAGGTATTGTTGTTTTTATTATAGTTTATTTAGCAAGATTTAAGCAAAGCTTTCAAGGGGAATTGATTCTTGTGTATGCTGGTGCTTATTCATTGGCAAGATTTATATGTGAATTTTATCGCGAGCCTGATTTTGGTATAGGTTTTGTTTTATGGGGTATGAGTATGGGACAAATTTTAAGTTTTATAATGTTTATAACAACTTTGTTAGTTTATATTTGTATAAAGTTTAAAAAAGTAAATATTTAATCTATCTTAAAGACTTTTGTAATATAATGAAATGGATTTTTTTAATTTCTTTTTACAAAGGAGTAAAGATGCGTGAGCTTATCGAAGGTTATTTGGGTAAGAGCATTGAGGGCAAAAAAAGTAAAATGCCTGCGAAATTAGACTTTATCCAAAGTGCTTCAGGGCTTTTTTTAGGTCTTTTTATGTGGGTGCATATGCTTTTTGTTTCTACAATTTTAGTCAGTGAGGATTTTTTTAATTCTGTAGTGCATTTTTTAGAATTAAAATTTGTTTACGATAATCCTGTTATGAGTTATCTTACTTCATTTTTAGCCGCCTGTGTTTTAGTGGTTTTTTTCGTTCATGCTTTACTTGCAATGAGAAAATTTCCTATTAATTACCGTCAGTATCAAATACTAAGAACACACAGTAAAAAAATGAATCACAGCGATACTTCGTTATGGTGGGTTCAAGCTTTTACAGGTTTTATTATGTTTTTCTTAGGTTCTGCTCATCTTATTTTTATTGTAACCAATGCAGATAAAATCAGCGGCGATATGTCAGGAGATAGGGTTGTAAGTCATTTTATGTGGCTTTTTTATGCTGTTCTTTTAGTCTGTGTTGAACTTCATGGAAGTATAGGGCTTTATAGACTTTGTGTTAAATGGGGTTGGTTTGAAGGAAAAAATGTAAAAGAAAGTCGCAAAAAGCTTAAAACTGTTAAATGGATAATCAGTATTTTCTTCCTAGTTTTAGGTGTGTTAAGTCTTGCAGCATTTATAAAAATAGGTTATGAAAACTACCAAAATCAAACCCAAACTACTGCGATGATAAAAAACTACAATGGAGCAAATTATGAATATACAATATAGTGATGCTTTAGTAATAGGCGGAGGATTAGCAGGTCTTAGAGCGGCTATTGAAGTAGCAAAGAGTGGTCAAAGTGTAACACTTTTAAGTATTTGTCCAGTGAAGCGTTCTCACTCTGCAGCGGTGCAAGGAGGTATGCAGGCAAGTTTAGCAAATGGGGCAAAAGGTGAGGGTGATAATGAAGATCTTCACTTTGCAGATACAGTAAAAGGAAGTGATTGGGGCTGTGATCAAGAAGTAGCAAGAATGTTTGCTCAAACTGCGCCAAAAGCAGTGCGTGAGCTTGCGGCTTGGGGTGTGCCTTGGACTAGAGTTACTAAAGGTCCAAGAACTGTTGTAATCAATGCACAAAAAACTGTGATTGAAGAAAAAGAAGAAGCGCACGGGCTTATTAATGCTAGAGATTTTGGTGGAACTAAAAAATGGAGAACTTGCTATATCGCAGATGCAACAGGGCATTGTATGCTTTATGGTGTAGCAAATGAAGCCATTAAGCACCAAGTAAAGATCATCGATAGAATGGAAGCGGTAAGAATCATCCATGATGGTAAAAAATGCTTAGGTGTAATTGCTAGAGATTTAACTAATGGACAACTCATTGCTTATATTGCAAGAGGAACCATGATAGCAACAGGGGGCTATGGTAGAATTTATAAACAAACTACAAATGCGGTAATTTGCGAAGGAACGGGTGCAGCCATCGCTCTTGAAACAGGGCTTTGCAGACTTTCAAATATGGAAGCAGTGCAATTTCATCCAACTCCTATTGTGCCAAGCGGTATTTTGCTTACTGAGGGCTGTCGTGGTGATGGTGGAATTTTACGCGATGTGGATGGATATCGTTTTATGCCTGATTATGAACCAGAGAAAAAAGAACTTGCAAGCCGTGATGTGGTAAGTCGTAGAATGATGGAACATATTCGTAAAGGCAAAGGTGTAAAAAGCCCTTATGGGGATCATTTATGGCTTGATATTTCTATACTTGGAAGAGCTCATGTGGAAAAAAATCTCCGCGATGTACAAGATATTTGTAAAACTTTTAATGGTATTGATCCAGCAGATGAGGGTCCAAAAGGTTGGGCGCCAGTTCTTCCAATGCAGCATTATTCTATGGGTGGAATTAGAACTAAACCAACGGGTGAAAGTCAATGGTTAAACGGACTTTTTGCTTGTGGAGAAGCAGCTTGCTGGGATATGCACGGATTTAATCGTTTAGGTGGAAATTCATGTGCTGAAACTGTTGTAGCAGGTATGATAGTGGGAGATTATTTTGCAGATTATTGTAAAAATAATGGTGAAGTAATTGACACAAATGTAGTAAAAGACTTCTTAACTAAAGAGTATCAATATTTAAAATCTTTAGTAGATAAAGAAGGTAAACATAATGTTTTTGAAATCAAAAACAGAATGAAAGAAATCATGTGGGATAAGGTGGCCATCTTTAGAACAGGTGAAGGTTTGAAAGAAGCAGTAGATGAACTTGAAAAACTTTATAAAGATTCTCAAGACGTTAAAGTACATTGTAAAGAACTTGATTGTGCAAATCCAGAGCTTGAAGAAGCGTATAGAGTGCCAAGAATGTTAAAAATAGCACTTTGCGTAGCTTATGGAGCGCTTTTAAGAACAGAAAGTCGTGGGGCGCATTATAGGGAAGATTATCCAAAAAGAGATGATTTAAATTGGATGAAAAGAACCAATACTTTTTGGGTAGAAGGCGAAACCTTACCACGCATAGAATACGAAGAGCTTGATATTATGAAAATGGAAATTCCACCAGCATTCCGTGGATACGGTGCTAAAGGAAATATTATAGAAAATCCTTTAAGTGAAAAACGCCAAGCTGAAGTGGATGCTATCCGTGAAAAAATGGAAGCTGAAGGCAAAGGTCGTTATGAAATTCAAAACGCCTTAATGCCTTATGAATTGCAAGCTAAATATAAAGCACCAAACCAAAGAATAGGAGTTGATTATGAGTAGAAAATTGACAATAAAGGCATTTAAATACAATCCTTTAAGCAAAATTTCTAAACCACATTTTGTGACTTATGAGCTTGAAGAAACTCCTTTTATGACGGTTTTTGTATGTTTGACTTTGATCCGTGAAAAAATGGATGCAGATCTGAGTTTTGACTTTGTTTGTCGTGCAGGGATTTGCGGATCTTGTGCAATGATGATTAATGGAGTGCCAAAACTTGCTTGTAAAACTTTGACTAAAGATTATCCTGATGGAGTGATAGAGCTTATGCCTATGCCTGCATTTAGGCATATTAAAGATTTAAGCGTGAATACAGGCGAGTGGTTTGAAGACATGTGTAAGCGTGTTGAAAGCTGGGTGCATAATGAAAAAGAAACTGATATTTCTAAACTTGAAGAACGCATTGAGCCAGAAGTTGCGGATGAAACTTTTGAACTTGATCGTTGTATAGAGTGTGGAATTTGTGTAGCTTCTTGTGCAACTAAACTTATGCGCCCAAATTTCATAGCTGCTACAGGGCTTTTAAGAACAGCTAGATATTTACAAGATCCGCATGACCATAGAAGTGTGGAAGATTTTTATGAATTAGTGGGCGATGATGATGGTGTTTTTGGTTGTATGTCATTGCTTGCTTGTGAAGATAATTGCCCTAAAGAATTACCTTTGCAAAGTAAAATTGCTTACATGAGAAGACAACTTGTCGCTCAAAGAAATAAATAAATCTTTCCCCTTTTTAAGGGGAAGATTATGAAAGAATTATTCCAAAAAATTTGGCAAAATGAACTCCAATTTTTAAATTTTGATGCTAAATTTCAAGATAAAAACAAACTTGATACGGCCGAGTGCGCGATTATTTTAAGTGTCAATAAAGACAATTATGAAAGATATTTTCTCTTAAAAGAATTTCAAGAGCTTTGCAAAAAAATTGATTTAAGAGTGGATATTTTTAGTATACAAAATGCTCAAATTTGTATTTTAAATCTTTTTAAATCAGGTTTTATTTCAAAGCAAGATTTACTTAAGGCTCTAAAAATTTTAGAAAAAATTTCGAAAAATACCGAAATATTTGATTTTATTTCACAAGAAAAAGTTCAAAGTATAGATCAAAAAGCTTTATTTCAAAATGATTTTAAAGAATTAAACACCATTAATTTAGAGCTTCAAAAGCTAAGTTTTGATGAAAATTTAAAATCAAGACTTCAAAAAACTTTGGAAAAATTTCAAAATTTAGAGTTTAATATAGCCATCACTGGCGTGATGAATGCAGGAAAATCAAGTCTTTTAAATGCTCTTTTAAAAGAAGATTTTTTAGGGGTTTCAAACATACCTGAAACAGCTAATTTAACAGTATTAAGCTATGATAAGAGTGAAGAAGCAAAGATATATTTTTGGGATAAGAAAGAATGGCAAAATATACTTGAAAGTTCGCACTTTAATGCAGATTTAAAAGAATTTATTGACAAGCTGGATAAGAGTGTAAATATAGAGGATTTTATCAAAGATAAACCTTTAATACAAAATATCGCACTTTGTGAGCTTAAAAATTTCAGTTCAGCTAAAAATAAAATTTCAGCTTTAATTAAAAAAATAGAAATTAAAAGTCATTTAGATTTTTTAAAAAATAATATTTCCATAGTTGATACTCCAGGACTTGATGATGTTGTAGTTCAAAGAGAAATTGTTACAAATGAGTATCTTAAAGAAAGTGATTTTTTAATTCATTTAATGAATGCTTCTCAAAGCTTAACTCAAAAAGATGCAGACTTTTTGGTGCATTGTCTTTTAAACTCAAGGCTGAGTAAGTTTTTAATTGTTTTAACTAAAGCGGATTTGTTAAGCAAAAAGGATTTAGAAGAAGTCATTGTTTATACCAAGGAAAGCTTAAAATCAAGACTTGTGGATTTAGATGAAAATTTAGTGGAAAAGATTGATTTTTTATGTGTGAGCGCTAAAATGGCAAGTGATTTTTATAAAGGTTTAGCATCTAATGAAAGCTTGCAAAAAAGTGGTATGCAAGAAGTTGAAAACTATCTTTTTAACGAGCTTTATGCAGGAGAAAAAAGTAAGATTGCCTTAAGAGCTTACAAAAAAGAATTGCATTTAGAGCTTAAAAATATTCTAAGCGAATATGAAATGCAAAATCGTCTTATTAAGGAGAATAAACAAGGTGTAAGTGAAGAAAATCAAAAGCTTTTACTTGAACTTCAAAAGCAAAACACCTTATTAAAAGAAGCACAAGATGAAATTTCAAATTCCATTGCAAAACTTAAAAATATAGATAGTGGCATAGATAATCTTGTTTTACTTTTGGCTAAAAAATTAAAAGAACGCTTGATAGATGAGTTTAAATATTTGAAAAATAATGCACAAAAGCTTAATCTTTCTCGTATTTTAAATATAGTTGATATTACCACAAAAGATGGGATTAATGATATTTTAAGAGAAATTAAATTTGAAAATATTAAAAAAATCGAGGAGCTTAAAACAAATTTATCTTTAAAATATGATTTTTTAAAAGATGATTTTGACAATGGTTTTGAAGGTTTTAAAGATGGAATTTCAAAAAATATAGATAGTATTTTTCAAAGCGAAAAATTTGCACTTTTAAGATTGAAAATTGAAAAATTAAGCAATCTAAAATCAGATTTATATGAGCTTGAAACGAATTTAGATACGGTTATTTTTGATACTTTTAAAGAATTTAAAATGAGCGAAATTTTAAATTCTTTAAATATCAATGGAGTATTTTTTGAGTTTTTAAATGATAAATTAAAATATTATGAAAAAAATCAAAAATCAAAATTAGAAAGTCTTGAAAAAGTTTTACAGAGTCTGAAAAATCAAGATATTAATATTTTAAATTCTTTTGAAGAAAATTTAGAAAAAATTGAAAAATTAAAACAACTTGAAATGGGGCTTTTAAATGCAGATTAATCTTTTAAATGATTTTATAAAAGCCTATGAAAATACTTATAGTGTGAGTTTTGATGATAGTTTTAAAGGTCGTATTCAAGAGCTTTGTAAGGAACTTAATGAGCCTTTTATGCACGCAAGTTATGCTTTAGAAAATGAATTAAAAGAGCTTGTGTTTTCTTTAGATAAGAATGTTAATATTGCTATTATAGGACAGTTTTCAAGTGGTAAATCAAGTTTGCTAAATTTGATCTTGGGGTGTGATTGTTTGCCTACGGGTGTTGTTCCTGTTACTTTTAAACCTACTTTTTTACGCTATGCAAAAGAATATTTTTTAAGAGTAGAATTTGAAGATGGAAGTGATATTATCACAAATATAGAAAAATTAGCCTTTTATACGGATCAAAGAAATGAAGTAAAACAAGCAAAAAGTTTGCATATTTTTGCACCCATTCCTTTACTTGAAAAAATTACTCTTGTAGATACTCCAGGTTTAAATGCAAATGAAAATGATACTTTAACAACTCTTGATGAGCTTAAAAATATTCATGGGGCGATTTGGTTAAGTTTGATTGATAATGCAGGTAAAAAAAGCGAAGAAGATGCCATAAAAGCAAATTTAGAACTTTTAGGAGAAAATAGCATTTGTGTATTAAATCAAAAAGATAAATTAAACACAGAAGAGCTAGATAATGTTTTAAATTATGCAAAAAGTGTATTTTTAAAATATTTTGATAAGCTTATTGCCATTTCTTGTAAAGAAGCTAAAGATGGGCAAAGCTATGAAAAATCTAATTTTCAATCTTTACTTGATTTTTTAACTCAGCTAGATACAACAGCTTTAAAAGAAAAATTTGTTAAAAGAAAAATTTTAAATTTATGCGAAATTTTAGAAGATGAAAACCAACTTTTTGTAGGTATTTTTGATCGTTTATTAAATCAATTTCAAAGTTATGAAAAGCATTTACTTTTAGCGTATGAAAATTTTTTAAAAGAGATTGAAATTTTAAACCATCAGATTTTAGAACAGCTTAAAAGCATTAGCGAAAGAATTTCTAGTGAAATTTTTGCAAGTGTTAAGGAAAAAGATGCTTATTTTTACAAAGAAAGCAAAGGATTTTTAAAGAAAGATTTATACACAAGATATGATTATAAAGCGCCTTATATTTCAAGTGACGATGCTTTTTTGGCGATGTTTTATAATAGTGATGTGATGAGTAAAGAGTTTAAAAAAATCAAAAATGAACTTTATAAATCTTTTGAAAAAATCAAGATGAAATTAAAAGACTTTATAAACATACTTGAGAGAGAAATTTTGCTTTTTAAAGCAGAATTTTCAAACATACAAAAAGATCACATTTTCCAAAGTGATAAAAATTTTAGTGAATTAAGAGCTTTTTGCAATGCAAGTGATGAGTACTTTTTGAAAGATTTTAAGGAGCTTTTATTTAGAAGTATTTTAGAGCTTGATTTATTTTTTGAAAAATTAAATCTTAAGGCTTTTACAAATTATGAAAATGCTACGAAACTAAGCCTTGCATTTTTTAGTCGTAAAATCAATGAAAGCCGTGTTCTTTATGAGCTTGATAGTTCTGAATTTGTACTTTTTTATCCCAAAAAAAGTGAAATTTATGAAAGAGTTTTAAATGAATTAAATGTTTATGAGTTTGAAGCTTTGCTTATTAATAAGCCTATTTTGACAAAAATTGCAAAAAATTTTTTAGAACAAATTCAAAATTTAATCCAAGAAAAAAATAAATTTTTAGATCTTAAAAAAGCAGAACTTCAAAAAAGAAGAGCACAGATTTTAAATGTTAGAGAAAATATAAAGGAAGATTAATGAGAATATTTTTAGCTTTATTTTTATTTTTTAATTCATTATTTGCATTAAGTGAATTAGAAGAGGGTTTAAAACTTTACGAGGCAAATAAATTTGATAAAGCTTATGAAATTTTTAAGAATCTTTGTGAAAAAGATATTTCTAAAGCTTGTTTTTCTTTAGCTTTTATGCATGAGAGTGCTAAGGGTGTGAGCAAAGATTTAAATCAAGCTTATAAATTTTATGATAAAGCTTGTAAATTGGGTTTAGCAAATGCGTGTTCTAATATGGCTTTGCTTTTGCAAAATCAAGGTTATAAAAATGAAGCTCTTTTGGCTTTTAATAAAGCTTGCACTTTAGGAGAATCGTTAAGTTGTAATAATATAGCTTTATTTTATGAAAAAGAAAAAGATGGACAAATGGCCTCAAGTTTTTATAAAAGATCTTGTGACTTAAAAAATGCAAGAGCTTGTTATCAGTTAGGATCTTTATATGATAAAGGAGAACTTGTTAAAGCAAGTGTAAAATCTGCTCTTGCTTTTTATTCTAAATCTTGCACTTTAGGTTTTGGTGAGGCTTGTTATTTGTTAGGACGCTATAATCAACTAGAAAAACAAGATCTAACAAAGGCAAAAAGATATTTTGGAATGGCTTGCGATCAAAAACATCAAGAAGCTTGCGCAGCTTATAAAGAACTTAATTCTAAAGATATAGAGCTTTATTAAAAGTTCTATTTTCATTACTTTCAAAGATATACTTAAATAAAATTAAGAATAACACAAAATTTATCGCTTTTTAAAGTTAAATTTATATTAATAGGACTAATATAGTCTTGTTTAAATTATTATCAAGGAGAAGTAATGCAAGACAATATTATTGATCGCAGAAGCTTTTTTAAACTAGGGCTTCTAGGTGGTTCTGTAGTAGCAGCTAGCACTATAGGTGGCGGTGCTGTTTTAAAGGCAGCAGAACTTACGCATTCGCATCAAGCTTCACAAGGGAAATCAAATAAAGTTAGAGGTAGAATGTTTTTTCAAACTCAAACTGAATTTGATACCTTAAGTGCAGCCTGTGAAAGAATTTATCCTAAAGATGAGCAAGGAGAAGGAGCTATAGGTTTAGGCGTGCCTTATTTTATCGATAATCAGCTAGCTAGTGCTTATGGTTATAATGATAGAGAATATATGCAAGGGCCTTTCATGGAGGGTAAAGCTGAACAAGGCTATCAAACTCCTATGCAACGCAAAGATATTTTTTTAGAAGGCGTGCATGCTCTTGAAGAAAATGCTCAAAAGCGTTATAAAAAATCTTTTTCTTTGCTTAAAGGTGGAGATCAGGATAAAATTTTAAGCGATTTTGAAAAAGGAAAAATTCAAACTACAGGTTTTAAATCTTCTTATTTTTTCACACTTTTAAGAGATATGACAGTAGCTGGAGTTTTAGCTGATCCAATTTATGGCGGAAATGATAATAAAAATGGTTGGAGAATGATGCAATATCCAGGCGCACAAATGAGCTATGTGGATAAAATTGCAAGTGATGAATTTTTTAACATTGAACCTATGGGTTTAGCAGATATGGAGAGTTAAAATGGCTGAAGTATTAAAAAAAGTAGATGTGGTAACAGTTGGAGCAGGATGGACTGGAGGTATAGTGGCTGCAGAGCTTACTAAAGCAGGTTTGAATGTACTTAGTTTAGAACGCGGACATATGCAAAGTACTGAAAATTTTAATTTTATCCATGATGAGTGGAGATATGGGATTAATTATGGTTTGATGCAAGATTGCTCGAAAGACACTGTGACTTTTCGCCATGATCCTAGTGGTTTAGCCTTGCCTTATCGTAAAATGGGTTCGTTTTTATTGGGTAATAATGTTGGCGGTGCAGGGGTGCATTGGAATGGTTGGACTTTTAGGTTTATGCCTTATGACTTTGAAATTCAAACCCTAAGCAAACAAAGATATGGTAATAAATTAGGTAATGATTATACCTTGCAAGATTGGGGTGTGACTTATAAGGATATGGAGCCTTATTATGATAAATTTGAAAAAACCTGTGGGGTATCAGGTGAGCCAAATCCTTTAGCAGAAAAAATGGGAGCTTTTAGATCTAGTCCTTATCCACAAGAACCTCTTGAAAATACTAAAATGCTTAAACGATTTGAAAGTGCAGCAAAAAGTTCAAATTTACACACTTATCGTTTGCCAGCTTCAAATTCTAAAGGTGGCTATACAAACCCTGATGGTCAAGATTTAGCTCCTTGTCAATACTGTGCGTATTGTGAGCGTTTTGGTTGTGAGTATGGCGCAAAAGCAAGTCCTTTAAACACAGTAATTCCAAAGGCTATGAGCACAGGCAAATACACCATACGCACTTATAGTAATGTAACGCAAATTCTTAAAAAAGACGGAAAAGTAACAGGGGTAAAATTTGTCGATACTAGAACGATGAAAGAGTATATCCAGCCTGCTGATATAGTTGTACTTACAAGTTATATGTTTAACAATGCTAAGCTTTTAATGGTAAGCAACATAGGTGAGCAATACGATCCAAAAACAGGTAAAGGAACTTTAGGTAGAAATTATTGTTACCAAATGAATATGGGTACAACAGCTTTCTTTGATGAGCAATTTAACACCTTCATGGGTTCAGGTGCTTTAGGAACTACGAGTGATGATTTTAACGGAGATAATTTTGATCATTCTAAGGAAAAATTCCTTCATGGAGCTATGATTTATAGCGTTCAGCTTGGAACTCGCCCTATACAATCAGCCCCACTTCCAGCAGGAGCTCCAACTTGGGGTGCTGAATTTAAAAAAGCATTAAACTATAATTTCACAAGAGCTATTACCGTAGCAGGACAAGGTGCTTCTTTGCCTCATAAGAATAATTATTTAAGTCTTGATCCAACTTATAAAGATGCTTTTGGTATGCCACTTTTACGCTTAACTTATAATTTCACCGATCAAGATAGAGCTTTGCATAAATTTATCACAGATAAAACAGCTGAGGTAGCAAAAAGAATGCAAGGAGTAAAATCAATCAAAAAAGGTGCTTATCTTAAGGATTATAGCGTTGTGCCTTATCAATCTACTCATAACACAGGTGGAACAACCATGGGTGCAGATAGAGAAACTAGTGTGGTTAATACTTATTTACAACACTGGGATGCGGATAATCTTTTTGTTGTAGGAGCAGGAAATTTCCAACACAATAGTGGATATAATCCAACTGATACTGTGGGAGCTTTGGCTTATCGCTGTGCTGAAGGTATTTTAAAATATCATAAAAGTGGAAAAAGCTTAGCTTGATAATAACTTGAGAGTTTTTGAAAACTCTCAAGATTATAAATTTTTAATTTTCTTCCGATATAGTATAATATCAAGGAAGGCAAAAATGATTAATGGTATAAATTCTTATTCGAGCTACAATTATACAAAAAGGCAAATGGAGTCTGCTCTTGGTGGTTGGAATCCAAGATTATTTTAATAAAATATCATAAAAAAAGGGTTTTCTATGGTAAATTTTAATTCTCACTATCCTAATATCAATTATCCAAATAATGCTTTAAGCATTAAAAAAGATGAAAATAATGAATATACTTATACTAAAAAAGATGAGCCAAAAAGTGAAGAAGATGCTTATTGGGAAGATTTTGTGCAAAAATATTTTGGAGAAATGCTTAGTGAAGAATATGCGAACAAATACGGCTATAATGGAGACCCAGATGTTAAAGAAGTTGAAAATTCCTTGCTTGAGCGAATGCGAAAAGATAAATTAACTGAAGAGGAATGGGAAATTCTTAACGGAGCGTATGACATTGATAATATTGAATTTATTCCAAGAGATAAGATTGCCAGAATACGCGAAGCCAATCTTCTAAAAACTCTTACAAGTGCGAGTGAATTCGCAAGAATATGGGTTGCTGAAAAAGATGAAAGAAAAAAACGATTTATTGACGCACTTGATGTTAAACCACTTACTCAAGAAGAGATAGATAGGTTTTTAAATAAACAACAAAGCTCAAATTCTACCCAAGAAAGCAACGAAAATGGTCAAAACCCAGATGAAAAACCCTTCAAAGCCATTCAAGGCGAAAGCAAAAACAAAGAAACTTATAAAGATAATAATATAAGCAGCGAATTCTTAAAAAAGCTTTTAGAAAATAGTTTTAATAAGGCTAAAGAATTAGAACTTCTTTTTGGTATGAAATTTAGTGATGATGATGCAGGAGAATTTAATAAATTTCTTTCTCAAAACACTTCGGCAAAAATTATAGATATAAAAGCTTGAAAATGCAAAAATTTAAATTATAAAAAAGAAAAAATGTTAAATATTTTAACATACAAATTCAAGTCATCGTTTTCATAAGGAAATTTTTTATTTAAATTAAGAATTTTAAGATGCGATGCTGAATTTAATGTCGTTATTTTGTGAGTTTTGTTGATAAGTTCTAGCGACAAAATTTTTAAAGTCTTTATCAAAATTTGAATTTTTATCGTTGTTTTTTGAATCTTTATCTGTTTTTTCTAGGCTATTTTCTGAATTTTTGTCATCTTTTTCTTTATTTTCTTCTTCTTTTTCTTCGGCTTCTTCGGCTTTAAGCTTCATTGCTTCAGCTCTTGCTTCAAATTCCATTTTTGTAGCATTTGCTGCAACTTTATAATCTTGCGGGCTAGGATCAGCAGGAGCCATAGCTGCTGCTGCAATTTGTCTTGCATTGGCTATAGTTTCTTCTGGTGTGTTTCCTTTTTGCATGCTGATAGGAACTTCACCCGCTGTAGCATACATTTGATTATCAGGGCCTCTTGTATAAGTAAAACTTGCAGCACCTGCTAAGCCGCCGCCCGCTGCTTGATGCGCAGCTTCATGAGCCTTTACATTTCTATCGATACTTTGGAGTTCGCGAACTTGAGCTACTTCTTTTTGGCTTAGCTCTACGCCATTAACCATTTGGGTTTGTTCGCCATTTTTTTCTTTATCATCTTTATTTTCACTAAGATTTTTTTCATCTTTTTGAGTGGAATCAGATTGATTTGTTTTATCAAAAGAAGGTTTGCTAGAGTAGTAATCATAAGAGTTATAACTTGAACTAATTTGCATTTATCCTCCTTTTTGTTTTTTAAATTTTTAGGAATTTTAACGCATTTTGACTTAAAAATTTGATAAATTTTGTAAAATAATCATAAATACAATTTCAAAGGAATGTAATGATTTATGAAAATGATTTGATTTATATAGAGAAAGAGGAGGCTCAAGTGCCTTGGCTTAAAATTTTTACTAAAGAAATTTATAAAGAATTTAGCGATTGTCCTTTAGAGTTGCAAAAGGAACTTTTTGAAAAAATTTTAATTTGTGAAAAGGCTATGATAGAATTTTACAAACCTGAAAAAATCAATATCGCCTCTTTTGCAAATTATGTGCCAAGGGTGCATTTTCATGTTATGGCAAGATTTAAAGAAGATGCGTTTTTTCCTGAGTGTATGTGGGGAAAACAGCAAAGAGAAGCAATAAAGCTTGATTTGCCTAAATTTGAAGAATTTGTAAAATTTTTAAATAGTAAAATTTTTTAATTTTTATTAATGATTTGTTATGTTTTATCTAATAAAATTTTTATATTGAAAATTACTATAAAAAAGGAAAAAAATGAAAAAAGTTTTATTAAGTTCATTGGTTGCGGTGTCTTTGTTAAGCACAGGTTTGTTTGCTAAAGAATATACTTTAGATAAAGCACATACAGATGTAGGTTTTAAAATCAAACATTTACAAATTAGCAATGTAAAAGGAAATTTCAAAGATTATTCTGCGGTGATTGATTTTGATCCTGTGAGTGCTGAATTTAAAAAGCTTGATGCAACTATAAAAATCGCATCTGTAAATACAGAAAATCAAACAAGAGATAATCACTTACAACAAGATGATTTTTTCAAAGCAAAAAAATATCCTGATATGACTTTTACAATGAAAAAATATGAAAAAATCAGTAATGAAAAAGGCAAAATGACAGGAACTTTAACTATGGCTGGGGTTTCTAAAGATATCGTTTTGGATACTGAAATCGGCGGTGTAGCTAAAGGCAAAGATGGAAAAGAAAAAATAGGCTTTTCTTTAAATGGAAAAATCAAACGCTCTGATTTTAAATTTGCAGCAAGTACTTCAACTATTACTTTAAGTGATGATATTAATTTAAATATCGAAGTTGAAGCGAACGAAAAATAATTTTTTAGTCTAAGAGTCTTGCTCTTAGACTTTGTAAATTTTTATCCAAATTTTCTTCACTTTCTTGCCAAATCAATTTAAAATCTGGTTTAAAATTTTCATTTTCTAAATTAAATTCCGTGTTTTTCAAGGTGGATTCTAAAAAAGCAAGATGATTTAAAGCTTGATTTTTATCATTAAAAATTAAAATAAAATCATTTTCTACGATAAAAATTTTTGCTCTAAAGCGTTTTAAAATTTTTGCAATTTGTTTTAAAATGAGTTTGGTATAGCTTTCTTTGGTATCTTTTAGTTCATTAAAATGAAGCAAGGCAATGATATAGTTGTTTTTTCCTTTTGTAAAGCGTGTAAGGCTTTTTTCATTGGGTAGCTTTGTTAAGGTGTCAAAAAAAGCTAACCTATAAGCGTAATTTAAAAGATAAAGACAAAAAACCAAGCTTGCAAATTCAAAATATCTTATTCCTGCTCCTTCTTGGAATAAAAATTGAAAATACGCAGTAAAAAATGCGATAAGAAGATAATATTCTTTAGTTTTAAAGGTTTTGATAAAAATGAGTATTAAGCCGACTAAAAAAAATAAAAATCCTAATTCACTCACAGGCTTAAAAAAATCTAATGCAATAAAATGAAATTCTAAACCAGCGCTATTAAAAGTAGTATTTCTAGGTAAAATGATACTTAAAATGCCTATAAAAATAAGGGTTGTAATTGAAGCAATATTTTTTTTATTTAAAATTAAAACATGATGTTTTCCAAGGCAAAATAGGGTAAAAACCATAGGTAAAAACAAGGCGACAAATAAATTAGCTTGAAAAAAACTTGTATAAAAATAAGGTAACTTAGCTCCTAATAATACTAAAGTCAAAAAGAAAATTTTTGAATTTTTAAAGTAAAAGGATAGCACAAGTGCTGAAATTTCAAAAATAAAACTCAATGATATTAAAAAATCTAATAAAAACATTTCAAATCCTTGATTTTAATAAAAGTGATAATTGTATAGAAAAAAGCTTAAAAGTGGACTTTATTTAAATTTAGCAATCTCATCTTGTATAGTTTGTTCTATATGAAGCAATTCTTCATGAGTTTTTTTGCTATTTTCTAAAAGTTCATCAAATTTAAAGCCAAGCATAACAATACGATATAAATTGGGTTTATATTTTCTCCAATTATATAAAGTGCTAACATCAATGTCTAGTTCATATGCCATATCACGCTTGCTCTTTTTTGTCATTTTTTACCTTAAAAATTTAGCCTTTAAAAAATTTTACATTAAAATTTCTTTATTAAAAACACTTGAAATATTCAATCTTTTATATAAAATATATTTAATATTTCAATATTAATTAAGTTATAGTATGGAATAATAGTTTTTATAAAATTTTTATTTAAGGAGAATTACATGGAAGGTGCAAGTGGCGGGTCTATTTTTGTAACAATATTATTGTTTGTATTATACATGTTGCCCGCTATTATTGGTTTGAGCAGAAAGCATTCTAATTGGCTGATAATTTCTTTGCTAAATTTGTTTTTTGGTTGGACTATTATTGTTTGGCTTGTTTGTTTAATATGGTCTTTTACGGGAAGTTTTAAGCAAACTATTATTATTAAAGAAAAAAATGAGAAATAGGAGAAAAAATGACAAAATTTTTAAGCATTTGTAGTTTAATTGCGATGTTGTTAAGTGGTTGTGGAAGTGATTTTCCTGGACAACCTAGTGATGTGGCTAGAGTTCAGCAAAACAAATATCCAAATGGAAATTTAAAAGAAGAAATTCCCTATAATAAAGATTCAAGAATACATGGGTTAAAAAGAGCTTTTTATGACAATGGTCAGCTAAGAGCTGAAGAAAATTATAAAAATGGAAAAAAAGATGGAATTAGCAGGGAATATTCTAGAAATGGGCAATTACTTGAGGAGGTGCATTTTAAAGATAATCGCGGATATGGTGATTTTGTAAGCTATTATGAGAATGGAAATATGAGAGCAAAGGGAAAACTACTTGGCTATAATGAAGATGGTATGCCAGAATTTGAAGGTAATTACAAGGAATATTATGAAAATGGAACTTTAATGTGTGATTATAATTTTGATAATAAAGGTAAATTTGATGGAGTGCAAAAGCGTTATGATGAAAATGGCGCCTTAGAAGACGAAGAGAATTATAAAAATGGACTTAAAAATGGAGTCTTTAGAGAATATAAAAAAGGGGAGATTGTAAGAGAAGAAGAATATAAAAATGGTATTTTAGTAGCAAAACCTAAAAATTAGAGGAGTTTAGATATGTTTAAAAAAGTAATTTTATTTTTCTTAATGGGGTTTGTCTTGCTTCAGGCCAACTCATTAGACAAATGTGATAATACGGCAGTTGTTTCAAATCTTAAAGAAAAAATTCCTAGTGAAATTTTTAAAAATCTTTATGAATTATCCGGACTTAAAGCCCAAGGGATTGATTATGAAGATTATGTAAAAGGCCTCAAAGAAATGGCTAAGCATGATGGAATGGTAAATTACACTGATATGATCGAAATTAATTCCATTTCAAATTTTGATCTTAATTTTGATTCTTGTATGGCTACGATTAATGCTGCTTTAAAAGGGGAACAGAGAAAAGGTCTTTGGAGTGTTGTTTATAAGGTTTCTAACATAAATCAAGTGAAAATTACAGATATAACTTATATCAATGGAGATTTCCAATAATATTTTTATTAAAGTAAGTCAATAGAATTAATTTCATGACTTACTAATATTTTATACTCAATTAATTTCAAGTCTTTTTTTGATACAATTTCTTAAAAATTTTTATAAGTAAAAAATTTAAGGAAAATCATGGTTGAAGTAAAAAATCTTACTATGCGTTTTGCAAATCAGCTTTTATTTGAAAATGTTAATTTAAAGCTTGTTAGAGGACAAAGATATGGACTTATCGGTGCTAATGGTGCGGGAAAATCGACTTTCTTAAAAATTCTTTCAGGAGAAATTGAGTCAAGTAGTGGTGAAATAGTATTTGATGAAGGCTTGAAAATCGCAGTTTTAGGACAGGATCAATTTGCTTTTGAAAACTACACCATCAAAGATGCAGTGATGTGTGCAAATAAGCGTTTATATGAGGCCTTAAAAGAAAAAGAAAAGCTTTATATGAGCGAGGAATTTACCGATGAGATCAATGAGCGTTTAGGTGAGCTTGAGATAATAACGGCCGAAGAAGATCCAAATTATGATTGTGAAACACGTTGTGAAAAAATTTTAAGTTCTTTAAAGATTAAAGATTTTGATGCTTTGATGAGCACCTTACAAAGTGCGGATAAATTTAAAGTCTTACTGGCTCAAGTTTTATTTTTGGGTGCGGATGTGCTTTTTTTAGATGAGCCTACAAATAACCTTGATTTAGAGGCAATTTCTTGGCTTGAAAATGAACTTTTAAGACATGAAGGGACTTTAGTTGTCATCTCTCATGATAGGCATTTTTTAAATAAAATTTGCACAAGAATTTTGGATGTGGATTTTAAACAAATTCGTGATTTTGCGGGAAATTATGATGATTGGTATATGGCTTCAACGCTTTTGGCAAAACAAGCTGAGCTTAAACGCGATAAAACCTTAAAAGAAAGAGAAGAATTAGAAAATTTCATTCGCCGTTTTAGCGCAAATGCTTCTAAGGCAAAACAAGCCACAAGCCGTGCTAAGGCACTTGAAAAACTAGAGCTTGAAGAGATTAAAATTTCAAGCCGTAGAGATCCTAGCATAGTTTTTAGAACCAATCGTGAAATAGGTAATGAAGTTTTAGAATTTAAAGGTATAGGCAAGGCTTATGATAAACAATTGTTTTCAAATTTGGAGCTAAAAATAGAAAAAAATGATAAAATCGCTTTGATTGGGGCAAATGGTGTGGGCAAAAGTACTTTGGCAAAAATCATCGCCCATGCTATAAATCCAGATAGTGGATCTATACATCTTGGGGCAACTATAGAGCTTGGATATTTTCCTCAAGATACAAGTAATTTAATTTGTGAAAATTTGAAACTTTACGAATGGCTTATGAGTGAAAAATTTAAAGATCTAGATGAAATCCGTAAGTGTTTAGGTAGAATGCTTTTTAGTGGCAGTGATCAAGAAAAGATGGCAGCAAGTTTAAGTGGGGGTGAAAAACACCGTTTAATGCTTTCTCGTTTAATGCTAGAGCGTCCAAATTTCTTGCTTTTAGATGAGCCTGATAACCATTTAGATCTTGAAAGTATTATTGCACTAGGTGAAGCTTTGTATAATTTCAAAGGTGTAGTGCTTTGTATCAGCCACGATAGGGAGTTAGTTTCTGCTTTTGCTAATAGAATTTGGCATTTAGAAAATGGTAAGCTTACGGATTTTCGTGGAACTTATCAAGAATTTTTAGGAGAAAATGATGGCTAAATTTAGAATTCAATACAGCGCAGGTTTTGGGCACTATACGCAAAATCACAAGGGTTTTGGACCTACGATTTATATAGAAGAGGTCGTAGAGTTTGATAATGGCAAGGATTATTTTGATTATATAGATTTTTATAAAACTTATTCAAAGAGCGATGATACTTATTTTCATATTAGTTTTTTAGAAGATAGACCTCTAAGCGATAAAGAAATCACGATTCGCAATGAATACCGCAAAATGCGTGATGAAAACTGTAAAAAAGCCAAGGAGGAATTTATAGCCAATAATGAGCTTGATGCGGAGCATTTGCCTACTCATCATGATTGAAAAACATTGATTTTACATAAAAAGGAACGCTTTTTGCTTGTATAGTTTTTGCATATTTTGAAAGGAGAAAACTATGCAGGTAAATTATAGAACGATTAGCTCGTATGAATACGATGCTATTAGTGGTCAGTATAAACAGGTGGATAAACAGGTTGAAGATTATTCTTCATCTGGAAATTCTGATTTTATGGATATATTAAATAAGGCCGATGAGAAGTCAAGCGGAGATGCTTTAAATTCTAGCAATAGTTTTCAAAGCAATGCACAAAACTCAAATTCAAATTTAAGTAATTATGCTCAAATGTCAAATGTTTACGCTTATCGTTTTAGACAAAATGAAGGCGAGTTGTCTATGAGAGCTCAAAGTGCTAGCGTTCACAATGATCTTGCGCAACAAGGTGCAAATGAACAAAGTAAGAATAATACTTTGTTAAATGATTTATTGAACGCAATTTAATCAAAAGCTCCATTTTGGAGCTTTTGTATTTACTTGTAAGAATTTATAATTTCTCTATTTCAAAAGGTGCAAAATTTTTACAAAAAATTTCAAATTCTTGCTCCTCTTTTTCATTTAATTTGATATGTAATATAGCTTTGCAATCCTTAAAATCTTTTGTGAAATTAAAAGAATAAGTTTTTAAAAAATGTTCAAAACGATTTAAATTTTTTAAATCAATAGCAATGGATATATTTTTTTTCAATTCGAATGAAAGTAAAGAAGAATTATTAATCACGGCATTTGCTGCATCGCTATAAGCTCTTACAAGTCCCCCTGTACCAAGTTTTATACCGCCAAAATATCTTACAGTGATTAAAGCCGCATTGATAAGATCATAGCCCCTTAGAACATTTAAAGTTGGCATTCCAGAAGTTCCTTTAGGCTCTCCATCATCGCTTTTATCTTCTACAATTTGATTAAAATCATTTAAAACACGATAAGCATAGACAAAATGAACAGCTTTTGGATGCTCTTTTTTTAGCGTTTCTATTAAAAATTTAAAATCTTTAAAAGGGCAAAGAAAAGATAAGAAAATAGATTTTTTAATATCGATTTGTGTTTGAAAAATTTGATCAATAGTTTGCATTTTTGCCTTTTTTTGTTTAAAATTATACTTATAAAAACTAAAATCAATTTGATGTTAATTTTTAAGATATTTGATATTTATATGATTTGCATTGATATTTTAAGTTTAATTTTGTAAAATTTTCATTATGGAAAAAATCAAAAATTATAAACTTGTCATCATTTTACTTAGTCTTGATTTGTTGGCTTTGCTTTATGGAATTTCAACACTGAGTATTAGTGCTGATGAAGCTGATATTTATTTTGGTGAGCAGGGTAAATCACTTATTTTTTCCCATAGTTTGCTTTATTATATATCTCATTTTGGAACTTTTATTTTTGGGCAAAATGATTTTGGTTTAAGGCTTCCTTTTTTATTTTTTCATTTTTTAAGTTGTTTGCTTTTGTATTTCCTAGCTTTAAAATATACTAAAACTAAAATTGATGCTTTTTTTTCTTTATTGTTATTTGTTTTATTGCCGGGTACTGTTGCAAGTGCTTTGCTGGTTAATGCCGCATCTTTGGTGATTTTTTTAACCCTTGCTATATTATGTGCTTACGAATATGAAAAAAAATGGCTTTTTTATATATTATTGATTATAGTATTATTTGTTGATAAATCTTTTAATATTTTATTTTTAACTTTTTTCTTTTTTGGGATTTATAAAAGAAATGCTATTTTATTTACCTTATCTCTTGTTTTGTTTGGAGCAAGTATCAGTTTTTATGGTTTTGATACAGGTGGTCGTCCAAGAGGTTATTTTTTAGATACCTTAGGAATTTTTGCTGCATGTTTTTCTCCTTTGGTTTTTGTGTATTTTTTTTATACTATTTATCGTTTGACTTTTCAAAAATATAAAAATTTATTATGGTTTTTAATGAGTGTAACATTTGTATTTTGCTTGTTGCTTTCTTTAAGACAAAAACTTTTTTTAGATGATTTTTTGCCTTTTTGTGTTATTTGCACTCCTTTGCTTATAAAAACTTTAATGCAAAGTTATAGAGTGAGATTGCCAGTTTTTCGATTAAGGTATAAAATCTTTATAGAATGTTCTATAATTTTTTTGATATTTTGTTACTTTTTAATCGTCGCTAATCAATTATTGTATTATTTTATAAACAATCCAAATCGTCATTTTGCCAATAATTATCATTTTGCTAAAGAATTGGCGCTAGAATTAAAAAAACAAGATGTTTTAGAGCTTGCAACAGCCCCAAGTTTGCAAAAAAGATTGCGATTTTATGGAATAAAAAATAGCAATAAGTTTTATTTAAAAGCTTTAAAACAAGCCGATAAGCATGATATGGACAAAAAAATTGTTAAAGTAAAACTTGGAAAATATGAAAAAGTATATCAGATTTTAAACTATGATTAAAGCTTTCAGTTTGTTGGAATTTGTGTTTATAATTCTCATTTTAGGTATAGTTTTTAATTTAGGCAGTCTTTACTTAAAAAAAGACAATCTACTAGAAGGTGCAATACAAATTCTTAATGATATCCAATACACCCAAAATTTAGCCATGATGCAAGAAGGTATAAGAGTTGATGAGTTGGCTATCGCAAAAAGAGAGTGGTTTAAAAGTAAATGGCAGATTTATTTTATAAAATCAGCTGCCACGGGTTATGATCAAACATATACTATTTTCTTGGATAAAAATGGCGATGGAAATGCTAATTTAGGTAAAACTGAAATCAATATAGATAGAGAAATTGCTGTTGATGTAATCAATCATAACAAATTAATGAATTCAGGTCAAAGTGGAGTTATTAGTAAAGATGATGAAAAAACTACACAAAGATTTAATCTTACAAAAAGATTTGGAATAGAAAAGGTTGAATTCAAAGGATCTTGTTCAGGATTTACTAGATTAGTATTTGATGAAATGGGCAGAGTGTATTCTCCGTTAAAAAATGCCAATTATGCATATGAAAAAACTTTAGCAAAGAATAATTCAGATTGCATTATACGTTTGTTATCAAAAAAGCATGCTCTTTGTATCGTTATAGATACGCTTAGCGGTTATGCTTATATTCCAGATTTTAAAACACTTAAAAGTCAATTTGTTAATATAAAAAATAAAAATTACGAGTGCTCTAAAATATAGCCCCCATTTTTTAACCCACCAAATACTTATATAAATACTTACACAAATATTTATACTATTTAATCCTTTATTTAATCCCCTTTTAAGTTTAATTGGTTATACTTTCATTTCCTTTTTTGAAAAAAGGACTTAAAATCTTTTAAATTATAAAGTTTCACTAACTGAGTAGATTTTATAAATTAACTTTATTTTAGATTTTTTAAGTTTTTAAATTATTTGAGTTTTTAACTTTCTTAATTTTTTAATTTAAAACTAAAAGCTTTTTTATAAATCTTGTTTTTAATTTAAAAACTTTTCTTTTAAAAATGATTTTTTGTTTTGTTCTTTTAACTTAGTATTGTTATTCAAATCTTATTAGTCAATCTTTGAAATCTAAATAAGTGATCGATTGAGCCAGAAAGATTTAGGCATAAGCAATTATGTAAAATCTATTCAATCTAATATTAAAAAGATTAAAAACTTTTCTTTTAATCTTTATATAACTTTTTCTTTGAAGAAAAAGATTAAACTATCTATAAAAGTAATAAGGTTTATCTCTTTAATGCAATCTAAGTAGTTTATCTATATTAGGTTGGCGGGGTAGGCCTTTAGCTTGCTTCTTAGTCAAGGCTTTGCCTTGATGCTAAAGAAGGTTTATTATGGAGAGTTTGATCCTGGCTCAGAGTGAACGCTGGCGGCGTGCCTAATACATGCAAGTCGAACGATGAAGCTTTTAGCTTGCTAGAAGTGGATTAGTGGCGCACGGGTGAGTAAGGTATAGTTAATCTGCCCTACACAAGAGGACAACAGTTGGAAACGACTGCTAATACTCTATACTCCTGCTTAACACAAGTTGAGTAGGGAAAGTTTTTCGGTGTAGGATGAGACTATATAGTATCAGCTAGTTGGTAAGGTAATGGCTTACCAAGGCTATGACGCTTAACTGGTCTGAGAGGATGATCAGTCACACTGGAACTGAGACACGGTCCAGACTCCTACGGGAGGCAGCAGTAGGGAATATTGCGCAATGGGGGAAACCCTGACGCAGCAACGCCGCGTGGAGGATGACACTTTTCGGAGCGTAAACTCCTTTTCTTAGGGAAGAATTCTGACGGTACCTAAGGAATAAGCACCGGCTAACTCCGTGCCAGCAGCCGCGGTAATACGGAGGGTGCAAGCGTTACTCGGAATCACTGGGCGTAAAGGGCGCGTAGGCGGATTATCAAGTCTCTTGTGAAATCTAATGGCTTAACCATTAAACTGCTTGGGAAACTGATAGTCTAGAGTGAGGGAGAGGCAGATGGAATTGGTGGTGTAGGGGTAAAATCCGTAGATATCACCAAGAATACCCATTGCGAAGGCGATCTGCTGGAACTCAACTGACGCTAAGGCGCGAAAGCGTGGGGAGCAAACAGGATTAGATACCCTGGTAGTCCACGCCCTAAACGATGTACACTAGTTGTTGGGATGCTAGTCATCTCAGTAATGCAGCTAACGCATTAAGTGTACCGCCTGGGGAGTACGGTCGCAAGATTAAAACTCAAAGGAATAGACGGGGACCCGCACAAGCGGTGGAGCATGTGGTTTAATTCGAAGATACGCGAAGAACCTTACCTGGGCTTGATATCCTAAGAACCTTATAGAGATATGAGGGTGCTAGCTTGCTAGAACTTAGAGACAGGTGCTGCACGGCTGTCGTCAGCTCGTGTCGTGAGATGTTGGGTTAAGTCCCGCAACGAGCGCAACCCACGTATTTAGTTGCTAACGGTTCGGCCGAGCACTCTAAATAGACTGCCTTCGTAAGGAGGAGGAAGGTGTGGACGACGTCAAGTCATCATGGCCCTTATGCCCAGGGCGACACACGTGCTACAATGGCATATACAATGAGACGCAATACCGCGAGGTGGAGCAAATCTATAAAATATGTCCCAGTTCGGATTGTTCTCTGCAACTCGAGAGCATGAAGCCGGAATCGCTAGTAATCGTAGATCAGCCATGCTACGGTGAATACGTTCCCGGGTCTTGTACTCACCGCCCGTCACACCATGGGAGTTGATTTCACTCGAAGCCGGAATACTAAACTAGTTACCGTCCACAGTGGAATCAGCGACTGGGGTGAAGTCGTAACAAGGTAACCGTAGGAGAACCTGCGGTTGGATCACCTCCTTTCTAGAGTACAAAGTAATAAGTCTCACAACTATTACTTCAATATATAAACTCAATTGATTCTTGTTTAGATTTCAAAGATTGATGATAAAGCTAATTGTTTATGGGGAATTAGCTCAGCTGGGAGAGCGCCTGCTTTGCACGCAGGAGGTCAGCGGTTCGATCCCGCTATTCTCCACCATTTATTAAGGGCCTATAGCTCAGCTGGTTAGAGTGCACCCCTGATAAGGGTGAGGTCACAAGTTCAAGTCTTGTTAGGCCCACCATAAAAAAGATTTGAATAAAAAAGCTTTAAAATCTAAAGCAAGTATATAAAGTAGATAAAATATAAACTCTAAATACTTAGATTTATTTTTATCTTTAGCTATAAAAGAATATACTTTAATAGATATAAATAGCATATACATTATGTATTTATATTTATAATGATTATATTAATATATACTTCCTTTAGGTTTTAAACCTAAATGTTCTTTTTAATTATCATTGTTAAGAGTCACAAGCAAGTTTTAATAAAAACAATTTTACAGGACTTGTTAAAGGATAAAACCTATTTATCTTTTCTTTGGTTTAACTTATATCTTTTAATTATCTTTATCTTTAAAATAAAGAGAATATTAGATTTAAGATTTGTAAATTAAAGACAAGTTTCAAACTCACAGCTTAGTTAAGACTAAATCATTTAGTTTTATATTAAGTGTTTGAATGCTTTCCGTCTTAAGATAAAGAAGTCTTATCATAAAAACTTTAACAAGGAAGTGATGCGTTTTAGAATCAATAA
>NZ_MJWQ01000054.1:0-1241 GCF_001762325.1 Campylobacter sp. BCW_6871
AGACTAGCCACTACTATAATCATAGAAGATGGTTTATATATGGGTTAAATTAAGAAAGGATAAATAATGAGTGAGACTTATAAAATTTATACACCCAATGGATTAACATTAGATGTGGAAAAAGATACCAATAAAATACTCTTTAAAGAAAATGTTAAGCCCACAGGCAACTATACCGAAGAATATTCCAAAGCGGTTTTTAAATCTTATCATATTATGAAAAACTCCCCCTACAAAGACTATAAACCCCAATACCTAGATCCTGAATTTCACACAGGGGAGAAATCTACTTTGCTTGAATTTAAAGATTGGCAAAGCATATATTTAAAAGATCCTATCCAAGGAGCTATAGCTCCTTGGACTAAAGCAGAAAAAGCTTATTATAAATCTTTAAAAACTAAAAGAGAAAGATATAAATATTTAGCAATAAGAAGTGGATTAAGATCTGTGGTTATAGATATACCCTATGATGCTTATGCTAATGTAGATGAAAAAGGATATTTAATCAATGAAGAATACGCCTATATTTACGATGAAGTAAGTTCTCATCGTGGAACATTAAAATCTTATTCTTTCTTTAATGAATGGGAATTGTCTGCTTTACTTTTGGGAAATATTAAAGCTAGTCCCACAGCTGCCGTAGGATTTAAAGCAAGACAACAACAAGCATTGTTTTTACAAGCTCAACTTGGAGATAAAAATGCTTTTAAAAGTTTAGGTTTAGCAGTATTGTGTTCTAATTCTTTTCTTACAGGGCAACATTGGAATAAGCTTAGAGCAAAAATGATTTACGATTTACACGATCATCATTATGAGAGTTTATTAGATGAATTTGGTATGCTTCCTTTTTTAGATGAGATTATAGGAGCAGATTGGACGATTGATTTAAATAAATATGATTTTGCCTATGATGAAGAAGGCAGGATCATTTGGGCTTTATATAATGATATTGAAAAAGGCAAATTAAAAGATCCAAGAGATATAGATTCTACTCCTGAAAGTAGAAATAAATTTGATGATGCTATGGATGGATACGAAAATGGAATGGTAACAAGATTTGATGTAGATACTCCAAATGATTGGAGTGAACAACAAGCTGCTTTAGATAGAGATACTCTAGTATTAAGCGCCAAATTAGCAGCCCTCACTCCTCCTCAAGGCTATCCTAATGCCCCTTATTATTTTACACCTGAAAGATTAGAATGGATTTATAAAAGAGGATATTTAGACAAACTCCTTGA
>NZ_MJWQ01000055.1:0-3213 GCF_001762325.1 Campylobacter sp. BCW_6871
TAGGCATCTTACAAACTGCAGATAAGGCTATGGATGAGCAACTTAAGATCTTAGATACAATCAAGACTAAAGCAACTCAAGCAGCTCAAGATGGACAAAGCTTAAAAACAAGAACTATGCTTCAAGCAGATATTAACCGCTTGATGGAAGAACTTGATAATATTGCTAATACTACTTCATTTAATGGTAAACAACTTTTAAGTGGTAATTTTATCAATCAAGAATTTCAAATCGGTGCAAGTTCAAATCAAACTATTAAAGCTACCATAGGCCCAACCCAATCTTCTAAGATAGGTTTAACACGCTTTGAAACTGGAGGAAGGATTTCTGAAAGTGGTGAAGTGCAATTTACTTTGAAAAACTATAACGGTATAGATGATTTTAAATTTCAAAAAGTTGTGATTTCAACTTCGGTTGGAACAGGACTTGGGGCTTTAGCTGAAGAGATCAATAAAAATGCCGATAAAACGGGTGTTAGGGCTACCTTTACAGTAGAGACTCGAGGTATGGGTGCAGTTAGAGAAGGTACTACTTCTGAAGATTTTACTATTAATGGGGTAAAAATCGGCCAGATAGAATATAAAGATGGCGATAGCAATGGTGCTTTAGTTTCTGCAATCAACTCTGTAAAAGATACTACAGGAGTAGAAGCCTCTATAGATGAAAATGGTAAACTTTTGCTCACTTCAAGAGAGGGTAGAGGGATTAAAATTGAAGGTGATATAGGCAAGGGTGCTTTTATCAATCCAAATATGAAAGAAAATTACGGTCGCTTATCTTTGGTAAAAAATGATGGTAAAGATATTTTAATCAGTGGAACAGGATTAACTGCTACTGGATTTGGTGCAAGTAGTTTCATTTCACAAGCTTCTGTTTCTCTAAGAGAATCAAAAGGTCAAATTGATGCCAATGTTGCTGATGCTATGGGGTTTAACTCAGTTGATAAAGGTAATATTTTAGGGGGTTATTCTTCCGTTTCTGCTTATATGAGTAGTGCCGGTAGTGGATTTTCGTCAGGTTCAGGTTATTCTGTAGGTAGTGGTAAAAATTATTCCACAGGTTTTGCTAATGTGATAGCTGTTTCTGCAGCTTCTCAACTCTCAGCGGTTTATAATGTATCTGCAGGCTCAGGTTTTTCTAGTGGTTCTAATTTATCTCAATTTGCAACCTTGAAAACTTCAGTTGGAAATACTCTTGGTGTAAAAGATGAAACAGCAGGTGTAACTACACTTAAAGGCGCTATGGCAGTGATGGATATAGCAGAAACTGCTATAACAAATCTTGATCAAATCAGAGCAGACATTGGTTCAGTGCAAAATCAAATCACATCAACTATAAACAACATCACTGTAACTCAAGTAAATGTTAAATCAGCAGAATCTCAAATCAGAGATGTAGACTTTGCTAGTGAGAGTGCAAACTACTCTAAAGCAAATATATTAGCTCAGAGTGGTTCTTATGCTATGGCGCAAGCAAATTCAACACAACAAAATGTTTTAAGATTGCTTCAATAGCAAGTTAAGTAATTTTTATAAGAATTGCTGCAATATATACAAATCCAAGCCTAGTTTAAATACTAGGCTTTTTTATTTATAAGCTTTAAATTTTTAATTAATTAAAACTTGGAACACTTTTTGCTTTTAATCTTTTCGATGCAATATTTTGAAAGGATTTAAAATGGGTTTTAGGATAAACACCAACATCGGCGCATTAAATGCGCACGCAAATTCAGTTGTTAATTCTAACGAGCTTGATAAGTCTTTAAGCAGACTTAGTTCAGGTCTTAGAATCAACTCAGCCGCAGATGATGCTTCAGGGATGGCGATAGCAGACTCTTTGCGTTCACAAGCAGCCACTTTAGGCCAAGCCATAAACAATGGTAACGATGCTATAGGCATCTTACAAACTGCAGATAAGGCTATGGATGAGCAACTTAAGATCTTAGATACAATCAAGACTAAAGCAACTCAAGCAGCTCAAGATGGACAAAGCTTAAAAACAAGAACTATGCTTCAAGCAGATATTAACCGCTTGATGGAAGAACTTGATAATATTGCTAATACTACTTCATTTAATGGTAAACAACTTTTAAGTGGTAATTTTATCAATCAAGAATTTCAAATCGGTGCAAGTTCAAATCAAACTATTAAAGCTACCATAGGCCCAACCCAATCTTCTAAGATAGGTTTAACACGCTTTGAAACTGGAGGAAGGATTTCTGAAAGTGGTGAAGTGCAATTTACTTTGAAAAACTATAACGGTATAGATGATTTTAAATTTCAAAAAGTTGTGATTTCAACTTCGGTTGGAACAGGACTTGGGGCTTTAGCTGAAGAGATCAATAAAAATGCCGATAAAACGGGTGTTAGGGCTACCTTTACAGTAGAGACTCGAGGTATGGGTGCAGTTAGAGAAGGTACTACTTCTGAAGATTTTACTATTAATGGGGTAAAAATCGGCCAGATAGAATATAAAGATGGCGATAGCAATGGTGCTTTAGTTTCTGCAATCAACTCTGTAAAAGATACTACAGGAGTAGAAGCCTCTATAGATGAAAATGGTAAACTTTTGCTCACTTCAAGAGAGGGTAGAGGGATTAAAATTGAAGGTGATATAGGCAAGGGTGCTTTTATCAATCCAAATATGAAAGAAAATTACGGTCGCTTATCTTTGGTAAAAAATGATGGTAAAGATATTTTAATCAGTGGAACAGGATTAACTGCTACTGGATTTGGTGCAAGTAGTTTCATTTCACAAGCTTCTGTTTCTCTAAGAGAATCAAAAGGTCAAATTGATGCCAATGTTGCTGATGCTATGGGGTTTAACTCAGTTGATAAAGGTAATATTTTAGGGGGTTATTCTTCCGTTTCTGCTTATATGAGTAGTGCCGGTAGTGGATTTTCGTCAGGTTCAGGTTATTCTGTAGGTAGTGGTAAAAATTATTCCACAGGTTTTGCTAATGTGATAGCTGTTTCTGCAGCTTCTCAACTCTCAGCGGTTTATAATGTATCTGCAGGCTCAGGTTTTTCTAGTGGTTCTAATTTATCTCAATTTGCAACCTTGAAAACTTCAGTTGGAAATACTCTTGGTGTAAAAGATGAAACAGCAGGTGTAACTACACTTAAAGGCGCTATGGCAGTGATGGATATAGCAGAAACTGCTATAACAAATCTTGATCAAATCAGAGCAGACATTGGTTCAGTGCAAAATCAA
>NZ_MJWQ01000056.1:0-2350 GCF_001762325.1 Campylobacter sp. BCW_6871
GACTTATCTCAAAAGCCTATTTTACCAATGTTTTCACTTTCAAATGGTGTTTTTTACCCATTCAGATTCAACTATTGAAAGAACTCTTGCAGTTTTGTAAATATTATCATGCGGATTTAGTATAGTTCTCACAGCGTAATACTGTTCGTTTTTTACCTCTTCTTTTTCAACTACAACTATCGTATCAACTGATTCTTCTTGAAGTTTCAAAGGAATGTATAAAACTACTCTTTGCTTATAAGCTGCAGGAATAATCATCTTTTGAAGATTATAATTATCTTTGATGATTTTCAATTCACCATTAATAATGTGTCCTATGAACCTATCATTTAGTTTTTTCACAATTTCAGGTAATCGCTCTTTTCTCTCAAAAAGATGCAAATGATTTACCCTAAAATCCAATTTACTGTCAAAAATGATTTCATTTTTGAATGTATCATAATCGCTTAAAGATTTAGGTATTTCTAAATCATCTAAAACTCTATCTCCATTAGAACAAAATTTTCTAAAAATATATCCTCCATTTTCCTGCTTTTCAAAGCATGCAAATATTGGAAAAACACCTGTACTATACAAACCTGTATTGAAACATGCCTTTGTTTTGTCTTTATTATAAGTAATAATATCAGGATAGCTTTTATTTTCGTAAATGAACTCAAAATATTTAAATAGATAAGAAAATAAAATATTATTTCCATTTCCCCAAAATTCTTTTTGAGCTATATTAGAAAGCTCTTGGAGTGTATTTAGAAAATTTGGAAAATAGGCAAATTGAAACAACAAAGGTTTCTCTTCAACTTTGTTTTGAATTTGATCACGATTTGAAGTCTTGTTTCTTGTGGTAGCTTTTTTAACATAAACTAAAGAAGGTTCGTTTTCATCTTTTTCAAGATCAAAGCCTGCTTCTATTAATGCCTTACTACAATTGATTTTTAAATCATATTTTCTTTTCAAATATTGACTGATATGTCCTGTAGTAACATGGTCAAATTTAGTTTTACTATCTTCATAGGCTTCTAAAATTAATTTTTCTATGTTTTTTTCCACGCTAAAAACCTAATTGTCCTTTCTTATAATCTTCTAAACCTTTCAATAGTCCAAAAAGTATGTCAGAATCAACCGCTCCTTCAATAGGAGTGCCTATTACTTTTCCTGTTGGAGTTAAAATATAAGTTGTTGCGAGTTAATTGCAAATCAACTAAATAAAATACATATATTACAAGTTGTTTTCAAGCAATATGTAATTTTGTTTCAATATGTGATACAACTTTACTTCAAGTATAGTTTATGTTTATGTAATTTTTATTTCAACTTCACTACACTTTTACTACAACATAACTACAACTTGAGTTCAACTTTATTACACTTTCACTACACTTTAACTACAAAAATGTGAAAATTTGCATGTTTTTTGAAGTAAAAGTGTAGTTAATATGTAGTTAATGTTATTTTTACTATAACTTGAGTGCAACTTTATTACAACTTAACTACAAAAAAGAGTTTGTTTAAAATACTATTTTATAGGGTTTTTAATATTAATTTAATTTTTATTGTTGAAAAAAATATACTAAAAAGTGTAATAAAAAAATAAAATATCAATATTTAGGGCTTATTATGCTAAAATCCTTATTTTTAGGCTCTTTTGCTTTTTTAAAAAAAATGTAAAAAGTTGAGCCAATGGGCATAATGCAATAATATAGCCTAAATATAGGCGTTTAAATCTTATTGTTGTAGGCAAATTATGCTAATGTTTTACCGACATTTTGCGATTTGTAAAAAGCTTTTAAAATATCTATTTTGTAGGTTTTTAAGCATTATTGATAATCGAGTTATTGTGTAAGATTTTTGGCAAAAATAGACTTTAGAGCTAAAAACTACAAAATTTTCTTCATGGCGTGTATTTTTGATTGTGCTTGATTTATAGCGATAAATATGAGAGCTAGGGCTTATTTTAGAAGTTCTTGCGAATTTTCAAAAATGCTTTGCAGTTTTGAAATGGACTGTGGTTTTTGTAGGTTTTTTTATGTTTTTTTGATTGCAAGTGTGTATCTTGAATGGATATAGGGTTTAAAATGACAGAATTAGCCTTTAAAAGGCTAAAATGATTTTTTTAATGGTTTTTATCGTTTTAGGGTTATTTTTTTGATTTTTGGGTGTTTTTTGAAAGAATATCGATTAGTGTTTCAAAATCTTGGATTTCTGATTTGGTGATTTTGAATTTGTCTTTGAGGGTTAGGAATTGATAGGCTGAAACTATATCAAGCTTTGGGTATTTGGCTTGTAAATCGATAATGCTCTCATGGTTTTTAACTCTTTTTAGTTTGGCAATAAAAGTGTTTTTTGTTTTTTT
>NZ_MJWQ01000057.1:0-6582 GCF_001762325.1 Campylobacter sp. BCW_6871
CAACAACTTATATTTTAACTCCAACAGGAAAAGTAATAGGCACTCCTATTGAAGGAGCGGTTGATTCTGACATACTTTTTGGACTATTGAAAGGTTTAGAAGATTATAAGAAAGGACAATTAGGTTTTTAGCGTGGAAAAAAACATAGAAAAATTAATTTTAGAAGCCTATGAAGATAGTAAAACTAAATTTGACCATGTTACTACAGGACATATCAGTCAATATTTGAAAAGAAAATATGATTTAAAAATCAATTGTAGTAAGGCATTAATAGAAGCAGGCTTTGATCTTGAAAAAGATGAAAACGAACCTTCTTTAGTTTATGTTAAAAAAGCTACCACAAGAAACAAGACTTCAAATCGTGATCAAATTCAAAACAAAGTTGAAGAGAAACCTTTGTTGTTTCAATTTGCCTATTTTCCAAATTTTCTAAATACACTCCAAGAGCTTTCTAATATAGCTCAAAAAGAATTTTGGGGAAATGGAAATAATATTTTATTTTCTTATCTATTTAAATATTTTGAGTTCATTTACGAAAATAAAAGCTATCCTGATATTATTACTTATAATAAAGACAAAACAAAGGCATGTTTCAATACAGGTTTGTATAGTACAGGTGTTTTTCCAATATTTGCATGCTTTGAAAAGCAGGAAAATGGAGGATATATTTTTAGAAAATTTTGTTCTAATGGAGATAGAGTTTTAGATGATTTAGAAATACCTAAATCTTTAAGCGATTATGATACATTCAAAAATGAAATCATTTTTGACAGTAAATTGGATTTTAGGGTAAATCATTTGCATCTTTTTGAGAGAAAAGAGCGATTACCTGAAATTGTGAAAAAACTAAATGATAGGTTCATAGGACACATTATTAATGGTGAATTGAAAATCATCAAAGATAATTATAATCTTCAAAAGATGATTATTCCTGCAGCTTATAAGCAAAGAGTAGTTTTATACATTCCTTTGAAACTTCAAGAAGAATCAGTTGATACGATAGTTGTAGTTGAAAAAGAAGAGGTAAAAAACGAACAGTATTACGCTGTGAGAACTATACTAAATCCGCATGATAATATTTACAAAACTGCAAGAGTTCTTTCAATAGTTGAATCTGAATGGGTAAAAAACACCATTTGAAAGTGAAAACATTGGTAAAATAGGCTTTTGAGATAAGTCTATTTTACCATATAAACAATTAATAATAGGCTAAAACAATATAAATGCTTTGCCTATAAAATCTAAAATTTTATCATACAAACAATTAATAATAGGCTAAAACCGTATGCTCTAAATTATCTGAATTTTACCAATTTTACCATACAAACAATTAATAATAGGCTAAAACTGTATACTCTAAATTATCTGAATTTTACCAATTTTACCATATAAACAATTAATAATAGGCTAAAACAAAATTTTTGTAAAATAAAACAATTACAAAAAAAATAGAAAAGATTGGCAAAAAATTAGAAAAGCAAAAAACAAGATTCGCTATAATAAAAAATCCGCTTTAGAGCTGCAACTCTAGCGGAAAATTACAACAAAGGCTAACTATGAAACGACATAGTAAGCGTTTTGTGAGATTATACCTAAATTTTAGGTTTTTTAAGCTTAAAGTTGAAGTATTTTTCTAACAAAACCGCAGGGGCAGAAAAGCCCCTTGCCTTTGTTAGTACATGAAACTACAAATTCTCATTCATTTTTCCAAGTTAAATAAAAAAGAAATCCGTTTCAAACCCCTAAAAATAGGCATTTTATAGCATAAATACTTGCAAAAATTATTAAAAAATGGTATTATCATGTTAATAAACTTTAAAAAGGAAATTATAATGCACACTATAACCATTACAAGTGATGATATTGATTTTATAAAAAGTTTAGAATGTTTGTCAAAAAATGCAGGAGCTATTTTTAAAATTTCTAAAAATGATTTAGAGGCTACTTTGGATAATTATGAAGATAATCGAACCATAGATGAAATAAAAAAAGAAGCTGAAGAAACTTTATTACACTATAAACAAGGAAAATTATCAGTAACTCCATTAGGTAGCGAATGGCTGTGAATGAAAATTGTGGAAAGTGATAAATTTAAAAAAGAGCTTAATGATATTTTAGCCTTTATTGCTAAAGATAGTGTGAGTGCAAAAAATTATTTTTCAAAATCTTTAAAAGATGCTATTTTGTGCATTGACAATATGCCTTATAAATTTCGAAAATCTACTCTTTTTAATGATGAAAACATAAGAGATTTTATCTTTAAGAAATATGTCATTCCATATTATATAGATTTAAAAAACGATAAAATACTTTTAATTACGATTTACAAAAATAACCTTGTCAAATAAAAAAGAAATCCGTTCAAAATCCCATAAAATAGGCATTTTATAGCATAAATACTTGCAAAAATTATTAAAAAATGGTATAATTTTATTAAAATTATGAATAAAGTAAGGAAAATTATGCCCACTCTTTTAGAAATCAATGGCTTTAAGTTTTTCTTTTATTCAAATGAACATGAACCAAAGCATATTCATGTTATGAAAGGTAATGAATTTGCGAAAATTAATTTAGAAGATTTACAAGTTCGATTCAGCAATTTTAAAAATAAAGATTTGTCTTTTATTCTTGAAACTGTTAAAAAACACAGACTCGAATTTGAAAGGAGATGGAATGAATACTTTAGTTAAGGCAAAGAATGTAAAATTCGATAAAGATTATCTTATTGTTTTATTAGAGGATGAACGCATAATCCAAACTCCTTTAAAATGGTATAAAGAACTTGAAAATGCAAATTCAGAAGATTTAGAAAAATGGCATTTTATCTGTGATAATACAGGCATCGAATGGGAAAAATTAGACTGTCATTTAAGTATAGAAGCTATGCTTAAAAGCAATGTGAACAAAGTAGCGTGAAAATACAATTAAATCGATGAAGATTTTGGTGACTTTTCCCAAGTTAAATAAAAAAAAGAACCTCGTTAAAACCACTAAAAAATAGGTATTTTATAGCAAAAAAACTTGGCTTTTTTAATGAAATTTGCTATAATATAGCTTGTATTTAAGTACTAATAAGGCTAATCTTCCGATTGTTTAGAAAGGGGGTAGCTATGATTAGAGAAATAATCGAATTTGCGATTCTCTTTTTGGAGACAGCAAATAAGATAATCGATTTAATCGACTATCTTTTAAAATAACTTTCTTACAACTATTTTATAAGATCCACGCTTAGTCTTAGCTTAATACAAACAAAAAAACTTTTAAACTTTACAAAAATAAATGATCGGAAGTGCGTGGCTTCTGATTGTTTAATGCTTAAAAGTAATGCGAACAAAGTAGCGTGAAAATACAATTAAACCGATGAAGATTTTGGCGACTTTTCCCAAGTCAAATAAAAAAAAGAACCCCGTTAAAACCACTAAAAAATAGGCATTTTATAGCAAAAATACTTGCAAAATTTATTAAAATATGGTATAATTTTATTAAAAATATGAATAAGTTATAATTGAAAGGAATAAAGATGGATAAAGCAGTAAATATAAAATCACCAAAAATGAAATTAATAAATAAAATAGCAATAGGATTAGGAGTAGCAGTAATGTTTGCTTTGATATTATTAAGCTGTTTATTAATAAATATTTATAATATAGGCATTAAACATATAATTTTAAGTTTTATAATTAGTTTAGTGTGTTTATTTTTAGTATTACTTTTAATAAACGCCACAAATAAACCGTTCAAAAAAACTTATCCTAAAAGAGACAACTGTTATGATACACATTTCAAACAAAGCGGAATATCAAAATATTCAACCCTTTCGCTGTCTAATCCTTTTTATAACAATTTATATTCCAATGAAGATTAATTGAGAAATTAATCTCAATTAATCTTAGTGTATAGCAGGATCTCCTGTTTTTCCATCTATTAGATGATTGGCTTTTTTAATTTTTTCTCCAACTTCATTGTTTAAATTAGATTTGACTGCTACACCCTTAACTTCTTGACTATCTGGCATTGTTGTAGTGTTGCTTATTCTTTTACTACTTTGATTTACTTGATCTTGATTTAAATTAGATTGAGTTAAAACACTTCTTTCTGATCCATCAATGGTTTTAAAATTCATACCTGCAGCGTGTGGCATAGTAGTATTATTTGGACTAACAATGCTTTGAGCGCCATATTGACTATTATATTGTGCAAGTTGTGCAGGATCATTCTTAATCATATCGGATACATAATTACCTGCTTTTGCAAAGTATTCATTTTGTTGAGCTGTATTAAGGCTGCTAAAGTCTTTATTATCTCCTGCAGCAAGATCTCTTGCAACCACATTAAGTGTATTGTCAATATTATTAGTACTGACAGATTGAATACCTTGTTCTGTTTGTGTATAGCTTTGAGCATACCCAACCATTTTTGAATAAGCTGTAGAATCGCCACCTGAAAGTGTATTGCTCCAAGAAGAATCCATACCTTTTGTGGTAGATAGAGTTTTAAGAGAAGCTCTTTCCATTGTTTCATTATAAGCAACTTTTTCTTTATCAGAAAGCGTTCTATTTCTAGCATGATCATTGCTTACGCTACCTTCTACACCTCCAACAGCTTCTGTACCAAATAGACTTCCACCTGCTTGAACTCTTGCATAAGCCTTGATATTAGCTTTTTCTGTTTCACTTAAATCAGTTCTCTTTTCTACTTCTTGTCCAAAATTATTACCAAAAGCCTTCTTAAATGCTTCATCTCCTTTCTCCATAAATCCTTTAGCTTCATTTAATGCACTAGCTCTACCGCTTTGACTCATATGCGAATATTGATCATTAAAGTTTTTATTCCAAGCATCAGAATTTGCTTGAGATACGCTATTAATAGTTGTCATAGCTCCTGCACTAAGTTTGGCGCCTGACATCATACCATCAACATTTGTTCCTGTCATATTTGCATTAGAGATTTCAGAATTCTTTGTATTGTCACCCATAACTGATTGAGTATTAAATTTAGTAACCGCACCATCTATATTTCTTGCATATTGAAGCGATGCTACCCCTGCATTCATCGCCCAAACTTCATCTCCTCTAGGAGCGGCAATGCTAGTTTGTGTAGATAAGGCTTGCTGATTTGCAAAGCTTCCAGCAGCTCTTGAAGCACCTGTTAGAGCTTGAGATAATCCAGAAGCAAAAGTTACAAATCCTTGCTCACTTGCTTTAGCAATTGCATAAGCTAAAACAGGAGTACTCATCACAAGATAATTCATGAAATTTGATCTACTTGCTACTTCTTTAAAGATAAGCATATTATCTCCTAAGCTTAAAGCTGCTTTTCCACCTGTTATTACCTGTGCAACTTTCATAAGATTGTAATCATTTAGATAGTTAATAATACAAAGAATAGGAGTCCAAAGCACTATCCAAATACATAGAGTAAAAAACATCTTAATATGAGCGTAAGAGCCAAATACAATAGAAAGTAAAGCAACAAGCCAAGATAAACCTATGATGATAGCTGTTAAATAAGCTTTAGCTAAAGGCAAATAAGTTTGTGCCATGTGTCCTTGTGCTTGCATACTTGCATAAAATTGCTGATCCGCATAAGCAGTATTTGCAGCCACAGAAGCAGGATTTAATCCTACTGATTTAGCGGTATTAATGATTGCATCTTGAGAAGCAAGCATTATCATGGATTGCTGTAAATAAGATCTAGCACTTACAGCTTGTTCGTTATAGATTTGTGCAGCGCCTAAGAACTTTTGCTCATAATTTGTCATATCATCTACCATACCAAGCAAAGCAGCATGAATCTTCATAGCTTCATCTGTATCGTTTTGAATCATTTCAACGATTTGAGGACCTGCATCAGAACAAGGCACAACACTTTGTTCTTCAACATTATTGTTATTTTTAAACAAAGGAGTAAGCTGAGAGCCATTGCCTATATTTGTGAAAAGATCTTGCATTAAATTATCAGAGTTTTGAAAAAGATTTCTACCTTGTTGATTAAGCAAGATACCTACTGAAACGCAGTTTCTAAAATAAAAATCAATATTTTTTTGTAAAGTTGCATCAATAGCCGAAAGCTTTACGCTTGGTAAAGTACTCATTACTTGAAGTGAAAAACCCAAACCTGCGTTAGAAAAATTTGTAGATTGTGGAGTTGAAAAATGTTTTTCCATAGCTTCTAGGATAACCTTCTCAAATTGTGTCATTAATGCAAAGCTTTTTCCTATACCTATAGGAATTTGAGAAATGACATAATCTTTACTTGTTACTTCATCGTGAATCATGAAGCGGTGATTATTGTCATTTGGCGCTCTTAAAAACATCTGCCACACTACAGCAAAAAGTATAAACATTTTTCCAAATTCAAACACAGGATTTGTTTGTCCATCCATTGCTTTTTTGATACTAAAAAGTAATAATGAAATAGCTAAGGCTGCATTAACGATATAACTTGTTTCAGTGGTTATACCTTTAACAGCTTGCATGATTTCATTCATCACATCGCCATAACCCCAAGTATAAATTAAATTGCTATTAGCTATTTCAGTTGCACCAAATAAAAATGAAGGTGCAAAAAACAAAGTGCTAA
>NZ_MJWQ01000058.1:0-8221 GCF_001762325.1 Campylobacter sp. BCW_6871
CAACAACTTATATTTTAACTCCAACAGGAAAAGTAATAGGCACTCCTATTGAAGGAGCGGTTGATTCTGACATACTTTTTGGACTATTGAAAGGTTTAGAAGATTATAAGAAAGGACAATTAGGTTTTTAGCGTGGAAAAAAACATAGAAAAATTAATTTTAGAAGCCTATGAAGATAGTAAAACTAAATTTGACCATGTTACTACAGGACATATCAGTCAATATTTGAAAAGAAAATATGATTTAAAAATCAATTGTAGTAAGGCATTAATAGAAGCAGGCTTTGATCTTGAAAAAGATGAAAACGAACCTTCTTTAGTTTATGTTAAAAAAGCTACCACAAGAAACAAGACTTCAAATCGTGATCAAATTCAAAACAAAGTTGAAGAGAAACCTTTGTTGTTTCAATTTGCCTATTTTCCAAATTTTCTAAATACACTCCAAGAGCTTTCTAATATAGCTCAAAAAGAATTTTGGGGAAATGGAAATAATATTTTATTTTCTTATCTATTTAAATATTTTGAGTTCATTTACGAAAATAAAAGCTATCCTGATATTATTACTTATAATAAAGACAAAACAAAGGCATGTTTCAATACAGGTTTGTATAGTACAGGTGTTTTTCCAATATTTGCATGCTTTGAAAAGCAGGAAAATGGAGGATATATTTTTAGAAAATTTTGTTCTAATGGAGATAGAGTTTTAGATGATTTAGAAATACCTAAATCTTTAAGCGATTATGATACATTCAAAAATGAAATCATTTTTGACAGTAAATTGGATTTTAGGGTAAATCATTTGCATCTTTTTGAGAGAAAAGAGCGATTACCTGAAATTGTGAAAAAACTAAATGATAGGTTCATAGGACACATTATTAATGGTGAATTGAAAATCATCAAAGATAATTATAATCTTCAAAAGATGATTATTCCTGCAGCTTATAAGCAAAGAGTAGTTTTATACATTCCTTTGAAACTTCAAGAAGAATCAGTTGATACGATAGTTGTAGTTGAAAAAGAAGAGGTAAAAAACGAACAGTATTACGCTGTGAGAACTATACTAAATCCGCATGATAATATTTACAAAACTGCAAGAGTTCTTTCAATAGTTGAATCTGAATGGGTAAAAAACACCATTTGAAAGTGAAAACATTGGTAAAATAGGCTTTTGAGATAAGTCATTTTACCATGTAATTTTATTTCCAAAAAAAGAAATGGAAAGAAAGCTTGAAAAAAGTACTTACAAGTGTGAATAATAATATTTTTTGTAAAAATTTGATATGATTTAAGAATATTAATCCAATATTAGAGAAATTCATGCCAACAGAACAAACCGATCTTGAATATTTGTTTTCTAAAGAAAGATTAGAATCTTATAATAATATTTACGAACATTTTGATAATTTAAAAATGATTGCAAGCATAACAACAAAAATAGCAATACTTGAACTAGTATTAAGAAATTTACTAGATAAACATATGAAAGAAAAAGATTTAGAATGGTTAAGAAATTATAACGAAGAAAACATCAAACAAAAAATAATTAAATTGCAAAACAAAGAAATATTAGATAACAATCAACTCATTTCAAGAATTTCTTCAGGAGATGTAATATTTATAATTAAGCTAGAACACTTAGAGGCAAAAATAATTAATTCTTCTAATATAAATTTTAAAAAATATTATGCACACAACAAAGAATATTACTTTCACTATGTAAATAATAAAAAATATAAAAATAGTTTTAGCAATATAGAAAAAGCAAATATTGTTCTTAACCTTTTACTCACAATCAGAAATAGAAGTTTTCACTGGGAAAATTTATATAAAACAAAAATAACAAATCAAAAGGCTTTAGCTCCTAGAATCACCACAAAATCACATAATACCTTTATAGGCGTTATGCCAAATAAAATCAATGCTTTTTTAAGTGATTTAATAGAGAGTTTTGAAAAAGATTTGAATAGCTACTTAAAATAGTATTTAAGATGGGCGATCTCGATCCGCCCTTATAATGATTTTAAATTATATCATACAATAAAAAAATTGTCAATTTAGTTTATATTTAGTATTGCTCTAAAATGTTGATTGTATAATAACATAATATTTAGATTTTCGTTTTAAAGGAGTGCAAATGAGTGATACTATATTTTAGATATTTTATTAGAGAAGTACAATAATGCTAAATATAAAAAAGTCGGAAACTGTATTAAACTTCGTTATCAATATCACGATATAAATGTGAATTTATATTTTGATGATTATGATAAAAATTATCCTTCAACTTCTATAATATTAGCAATGGATAAATCTTACTATATTACTTCTTTTAATGTGGATAATTTCGATGAAAAAAATCAATATTTAGATAAAATTCCAGATCCTATACTTAATCTTATTAAAGATGAGAATAACAAATTAACTTCATTTTATAATGAGATGAGAAAGCGTATCAAAGAAGATAATTTCCAAAACATTAGTTACAGCAGTGACATAGTGTTTAATAATACTATACAATATAATAAAAATAAAGAAAATGGTAATCCATTTTTTCATTATATTAGAGCAGTAGTAATGACACCTGAACATTTTAAAAAATTATTCCATAGTATGAATATTTCAAAAGAAATTCTCATGAAAATTCAACAAGCAGGATTTACCATTGTAACTACAAACGACCCCAATAAAAGAAAAAATTTTTATGAGAAACTAAAAAGTAAAGAAATTTTTATAGAAGTTTTACAATAGAACATATTAACGATAAAGACTTTGCAAGAACAAATAGCCGAAAGCCACACCTCTTTCGGTTAAGTGTTTTTTGTTACAATTGTATTAAGCTTAGACTAAGTGTGGTTTTTATAGAATTTTCAACGGTTTTTTAAGTGAGATAATCAACAAGCTTGATTATCTCGTTAATTAATTCTAAGACAAGAACTAAAAAATCAATGACTACTCATCATGTCTCCTTCTTATAACCGAAAGAGTAGCCATGCTTAATACGCTTTAATTATAGTATTTTTGAATGAATAAGTTTTAATGTTTTATATGAAAATTTGAGTGTTATCTCAATTCTTTCCTATAATTTGTTTTTTCTTCATCATTATGAAAAACCATTGTTTCAATACAATTTTCTTTACAAAATTGTTTTATTTCATAATTATTGTTTGTTTCATAGAATTTAACAAGATGGGTAAAAAACTCATTCATATCATTCTTAGCAATTGCCAAAATACCGAATCCATTTTCAATTAAAATTTTATTAGCAATTAGCATTGAAGTTCTTTTATTTCCATCAAAAAATAATTGACTTCTCATAAGATATAGCATCAAATCCAATGCTACTTCTTTTTTATTTTCATTTTTTAAAATTGTTTCTATATTTTTACTAACCTCATAATCAATAGGTAATTTTGGTTTAAAATTTGTTCCACTTATTTTAACATCAGCTGTTCTTAAAAATCCTAATTTATGAACCAAATCTCTGCCTACAATCCTATTAAAGTCCTGTATCAAACTCAAACTAACTTTTTCATTAATGGTATCAAACAAATAATTCCAAGCTCTTTTGAGATTTAAAATTATTGTTAAATCTTGTATTGTTTTATCAGGAACACTAAAGCCATCTATAATCATTTGAGTTTCAGGAAAAGTAACATTTACACCTTCTAAATTCGCGGATTTCCAAATAATATCTACAAGGTTTCTTTTTGCTAAAAATATATTTTCTTCTAAAGTTAAATTTCTCATTTTAAATCTTTCCTTCATAAAAATCCGCCTTGAGTTTTAACTCTTGGCGGAAATAACCCTAAAGGCTTAACTATGAAACGACATAGTAAGCGTTTTGTGAGATTATATCTAAACTTTAGGTTTTTTAAGTTTAAAATGGAAGTATTTTTAGCAAAACCGCAGGACAGAAAAGCCCCTTTAAACATACAAAGACAACAAGATTAAAAGAATTGCGTTCGGTTTATAAGTGATACTTAATAAAAAGTGTGTATAATACATACTCATAAGGATATTATAGTGAGTAAAAAAGATAAAATTATTAAAGATTTAAAAAATAATCCTAACAATGCGCCCTTTGAAACGCTTAAGATTTTATTAGAAAGCGAAGGTTATGAATGTTTTAATAAAGGCGGATTACATTATCAATTCAGAAAAGAAGAATGTGATCTTATTACTATTTCATTTAAACACCCTATAAAGGCTATATATGTCAAAATGGTTTTAAAAGCTATAACAGGAGAATGAATTATGAAAGACTTAGATTACTATCTTAATCTACCTTATGAAATTATTATAAAAAAACTTGATGAAAAAGATGGCGGAGGATATTTTGCAAGATATAAAGATTTCCCTTATATTATGGGAGATGGTGAAAATGAAATAGAAGCCTTAAAAGATCTCAAAGAAGCTTTTAAAGGAGCATTAGAAGTTATGCTTGAAAAAGGTGATTATATTAAAGAACCTATTGATAATGAAGCAAAAATTAGAATTAATATTACCTTGCCTAAAAGCTTAGTAGAGGCAATAGATACAATAAGCGATAATAGAAGCAAATTCTTAGCCGATCTTGCAAATAGCGCTATAAAATCTTATAAAATAAGCACTTAAAAATTGACATAGTTAAATAAAAAAAATCCGTTTCAAACTCCTAAAAAATAGGCATTTTATAGTATAAATACTTGCAAAAATTATTAAAAATGGTATAATTATGTTATATAAATTGAGAAAGGAGTTGCTTATGACCCTTATTATTGAAAATGTTAATGAAGATTTTTTACCTGCATTCAAGGGTTTAGCAAAAAGCATAAATGCCAAATGTAAAATTTCTAAGCCTAAGTTGAGTAGTTTTGAAAGTAAGATATTAAATGCAAGCAAAGAACTTGATAAAGAAAAAAAAGTCAATACTGCATTAAGCTTTAATTCGCATCAAGACTTTGTGAAAGCTTATCAAAATGGTAAAATATAAAATTTATTACCATAAAGATTTTATAAAAGCTTACAAAAAAATAAGCGATGAAGAGCGTAAAATAACTGATGAAGTTATTGTAAAACTTTCTAATGATGAGAATTTAGAACCTAAATATAAAGATCATCAATTAAAAGGTGTATTAAAAGATTTTAGAGAATGTCATATAAAGTCTAACTTGTTATTAATTTATCAAAAACATAATAATGAGTTAGAGCTAAATATTTTAAAACTAGGTAGTCATAGTAAGTTATTTAAAAAATATTGAAAGGAATAAAGATGGATAAAGCGCACTTAATTATTTATTTAGCAGTACTTGCATCTATTGTTAGTGTTTTAATAACTTGTTGTCTTTTGTATTTAATCAGAGATAGGTTAAGCAAATTGTTTTCTAAAAATACATTATTGAAAATCAAGAAGTTTTTAAAAGAGAATTTTGAAGATACTGATGACTCATTAAGATCACGCTCATCAACTTTTGAAAGTGATTATATTAATGATCCAAAATATAGCTTTATGATAGGAAATATATACCATAATGTTAATCGCCATCGCCACTAAGCCTAGTTAAAACTAGACTCAGTGCATTATTATTTATAAGTATCATTGATTTTTTCATTTCTTTCTTTGATAGCAGTTCCTGCTTTTTTCTCAGCTGCGCCTGCTGCTTTTTCTACATCAAATGCCAGTCCTTCTGATTCAACTTTAGCAGGAGCATTTCTTGTTTTCAAGAAACCTTGATATCTTGAATTTAAATCGTCTATGGCTTTATTGTGATCAGTCATAGTGCCTTTTGGATCATAATAATTATGTTTTGTTTGCTCGTGTAATCCATTTGAATTGACATTAGAGTTTACTCCTGCATAGTGTGATAATCCTTGCATATCTCCCCTTGCAGCCATATTTTCAACAGCATTCACAGCAGAAGCCACATTTTCTTTATTAACTACACCACCATAATTTTCATTGATATAGCCTTGAACAATAGAAGCTCCACCATCATAACCCACTGAATTATTAAGTGTTTTAGCTTCATTATAGCTGTCCATAGAACTTTTAATACTAGCAGAATTTGTAACATTTCCTGTTTTAAGAAGATTGTTGAATGAAGCACTTGCATCTCTATTTTTACCAATTTCATTAGAAATGCTTTCGTTAAAGGTTTTATTAAAGGTTTCTTGTTGATTTTTGCTTAGATTTTGATACCAACCTTCAGATTCCACTGATGAAGTAGATAAAGTACCTCCTGCATCAACATTTATTCTAACTCCTTTTATTTCTTTATTTAAGCCAATACCACCACCAATTTTTCCACTCATCACATCTTCATAAGCTTGTTTTACATCCACACCTGTTACTTTAGAATAAGCATCAGCTAAAGCATGTTGTGATGCTTTGGTGATAGTATTTCTATCGTTTTCTGATAAGGCTAAGCTATCTCCTTTTCCACTAGCAACTTCTAAAGCTCTTTGAGATAGGTTAGAATTTTGAATCGCATCACTTAGAGCGTGCGCTCTTGTTTCTAAATTGCTTGCAGTCATACCAGCATTTAATCCTTTAATAGAAGCATTACCTATAGAACCATTAGCATTGATTACAGCGGAACTTCCTGTCATATTATCTTTAACTAATTCGCCACCATGTTGCATATCTCTTGTTCCCATAAAACTTCTACCACCTGCACCAAACGAAGATTGAAGAGTATTATAACCTGCACCCACAGCCCAAACTTCATCTCCTCTAGGAGCAGCTATACTTGTTTGTGTAGATAAGGCTTGCTGATTTGCAAAGCTTCCAGCAGCTCTTGAAGCACCTGTTAGAGCTTGAGATAATCCAGAAGCAAAAGTTACAAATCCTTGCTCACTTGCTTTAGCAATTGCATAAGCTAAAACAGGAGTACTCATCACAAGATAATTCATGAAATTTGATCTACTTGCTACTTCTTTAAAGATAAGCATATTATCTCCTAAGCTTAAAGCTGCTTTTCCACCTGTTATTACCTGTGCAACTTTCATAAGATTGTAATCATTTAGATAGTTAATAATACAAAGAATAGGAGTCCAAAGCACTATCCAAATACATAGAGTAAAAAACATCTTAATATGAGCGTAAGAGCCAAATACAATAGAAAGTAAAGCAACAAGCCAAGATAAACCTATGATGATAGCTGTTAAATAAGCTTTAGCTAAAGGCAAATAAGTTTGTGCCATGTGTCCTTGTGCTTGCATACTTGCATAAAATTGCTGATCCGCATAAGCAGTATTTGCAGCCACAGAAGCAGGATTTAATCCTACTGATTTAGCGGTATTAATGATTGCATCTTGAGAAGCAAGCATTATCATGGATTGCTGTAAATAAGATCTAGCACTTACAGCTTGTTCGTTATAGATTTGTGCAGCGCCTAAGAACTTTTGCTCATAATTTGTCATATCATCTACCATACCAAGCAAAGCAGCATGAATCTTCATAGCTTCATCTGTATCGTTTTGAATCATTTCAACGATTTGAGGACCTGCATCAGAACAAGGCACAACACTTTGTTCTTCAACATTATTGTTATTTTTAAACAAAGGAGTAAGCTGAGAGCCATTGCCTATATTTGTGAAAAGATCTTGCATTAAATTATCAGAGTTTTGAAAAAGATTTCTACCTTGTTGATTAAGCAAGATACCTACTGAAACGCAGTTTCTAAAATAAAAATCAATATTTTTTTGTAAAGTTGCATCAATAGCCGAAAGCTTTACGCTTGGTAAAGTACTCATTACTTGAAGTGAAAAACCCAAACCTGCGTTAGAAAAATTTGTAGATTGTGGAGTTGAAAAATGTTTTTCCATAGCTTCTAGGATAACCTTCTCAAATTGTGTCATTAATGCAAAGCTTTTTCCTATACCTATAGGAATTTGAGAAATGACATAATCTTTACTTGTTACTTCATCGTGAATCATGAAGCGGTGATTATTGTCATTTGGCGCTCTTAAAAACATCTGCCACACTACAGCAAAAAGTATAAACATTTTTCCAAATTCAAACACAGGATTTGTTTGTCCATCCATTGCTTTTTTGATACTAAAAAGTAATAATGAAATAGCTAAGGCTGCATTAACGATATAACTTGTTTCAGTGGTTATACCTTTAACAGCTTGCATGATTTCATTCATCACATCGCCATAACCCCAAGTATAAATTAAATTGCTATTAGCTATTTCAGTTGCACCAAATAAAAATGAAGGTGCAAAAAACAAAGTGCTAA